>NZ_JBEZDJ010000009.1:0-255315 GCF_040648275.1 Micromonospora sp. NPDC049171 | reverse complement strand
CGGGGGGGGCCCCCCCCGGGGGGGGGCGGGGGGGGGGGTGGGGTTAGGTGGGGGGCAGGTGGGCTACTGCGCCGGTTTCCAGGGCGGCCCAGATGCCGGCGGCGGTGCGGGTGATGCCGTGTGGTTCGGCGTTGGGGGTGGGTAGGGCGTAGCTGTCGATCCGGCCAGTGGGATCGAGGTGACCGATCCGGTTGGCTCCCCACTCGGTGAACCAGGCGCCACCGGCCGGATCGGCCACGATCGCGTGCGGACGGGCCGCACGATCGGGCAGCGGAAACTCGACGATCTCGCCGTCGGGGGTGATCCGGCCGAGCTGACCGGCGGCGATCTCCACGAACCAGATCGCACCATCGCTGCCGAGCGTGATGCCGACCGGGCCGGCGTCCGGGGTGGGCAACGGATGCAGTGTCACCCGGCCGTCGAGGTCGATCCGGCCGATCGCGTTCGCCTGGTTGAGGGTGAACCAGAGAGCCTGGTCCGCACCGGCGGTGATCATCGAGGCGAACCCGCCGGTCACCGGCAACGGGAACACCGTGACCGTGCCGTCGATGTCCACCCGGCCGATCGTGTCGGAGCTCATCCCGGCGTACCAGAGCGCGCCATCTCCTCCGGCGGCGATACCGCCCGGCCCGGCGCCGGCGGGCAGGGCGATCGTGCGCTGCTCGCCGTCGGTGCTGATCCGACCGATCCGGTCGTCTCCCGAGCGGGTGAACCACAGGGCGTCGTCCGGCCCCGCCGTGATGATCAGTGGGCGGCCACCAGGCTGATCCAGCGGGTACGTCCGGACCGCGCCGTCGGCCCCCAGCCGGGCGATCCCGCCGGCGTGGACCAACGTCAGCCACAACGCGCCGTCGGGGCCGGCCGTGATGCCGTACGGGCCGACGCCCGGCTCGACGAGCGGTATCTCCCGAATCTCCACGGTCATCTCGACGTGCGTCCCTTCGTCGGTGAATCGCCAACCCTGACGGTTCATCACGCACTGGCGCAATCGATTTGGCCGCCGGGCAGCCAGGATTGTCAGCCCGCTGACAGGTTCGCCACGGGTTACGCCCAGCCAGCCTGGTCACTGTCGGTGATGACAGCGCACGTCACCGACCTTCTGGAGGACAGCATGTCCCGCACCATCCCCAGGAAGCACCTGCTGGCCGGTCTGGCCACCGCCGGCGTCCTCGGCGTGGGGATCGCCGCCCCGACGATCGCGTTCGCCGCGGACACCCCGACTCCGACACCGAGCGCCAGCACCGCCCCGGCCCCCGGATCGAAGGCCGACACCGCTCCCGGCGCCAAGGCCGACCGGCAGAACGAGTTCGCCGAAGCGCTCGCCAAGGAGCTGGGCGTGCCCACCGACAAGGTGACCGCCGCGCTGGAGAAGGTCCGCGAGCAGCACCGGCCGGCCGATCGCCCGCAGCGCCCGTCCGCCGCGGACCGGCAGGCCGCGCTCAAGGAACGGCAGGCCGCTCTCAAGGCGCGCCTGGACCAGGCGGTCAAGGACGGCAAGCTCACCCAGGAGCAGGCCGACGCCATCACCAAGGCCATCGAGGCCGGCGTCTTCCCCGGCCCGGGCGCCCACCGTGGCCCGGGCGGTCACGGCGGACCGGGCAACGACGGCGGCCCAGCGGATACGCCCGGCAGGTAACCCATCGGGGCAGGCCCTGGCCAGACCGGGCCTGCCCCGACTTGATCCACTCGACTTTCATGAACCCGCGGTGTCCACACCAGCCCAACACCCCCGATTCCATGAAACCGAGTCGATCAACGCCCGACGCACACCAACCAGACCCACCCGGCCGGCCGCCCTCTGGGCGGCAGACCCCGCAGGCGTCAGGCAGCGGGCTTCAGGCCGGCGGGGGCGTGAAGATCCCCAGTTGGTTGCCGGCCGGGTCGAGCAGGTGGGCCAACGTGAGACCGCTCGGGGCCGTTCGCGCCGGCACCAGCACCCGGCCGCCGGACTCCTCGGCCCGTCGGCAGGTCTCCGCCACGTCGGCGACCTCGGCGTAGAACACCGCGTAGTTCGGCGACGCCCCGTCGATGGCCCGGACCGCCCCACCGATCCCGGTGTCGCCGCCGGCTCCGGTCACCCGGTAGGACCCGCCGTCGGTCGAGCCCTGCTCCTCGAAGGTCCAGCCGAACAACTCGCCGTAGAAGCGTTCCGCCTCCTCCGGCCGATCGGTGCCGATCTCGAACCACGTGATGGGTGTCGCGGACATCTACTGCCTCCAGAGTTTCCCGTACCGGCCGAACGGCCGTTGTCTGGAACAGTTTCGGTGGCCTCCACGACAACGTCCTGTCGGTGTTTCTGTTTTCAGCAGAATTTGGCGCCCTACGGCCCGTCCGCGAACCGCCGCAGCCGTTGCACCAGGTCGGGCCGACGGGAGCCGTACCAGAACGCGAAGTGCTGCGCCTCCGCCGCCGAAATCCACTCGCGATGGAGTTCGAGCTCGTACATCCGCACCACCAGCTCGCAGGTCGTCTCGTCCAACCAGTCGAGCGGATGTCCTCTGCCCGCCGCCCCACCCCGGGCCCTGGCGAGCAGGTCGCCGGCGAGCGCGACCCACCTGGCGTCGACCTGATCGTCGCGGCCCACGAAGGCGAGCACGCACCTGACGGCCGGGGCGGCATGGCCCGCAGTCAGGTCCAGTGCGTCCAGGTGTTGGAGGACATCGGCGGCGAACGCGGATGACAGCTCGGTGTCGAGGGCCAGCCGGTCCAGGAGGAAGGCGGCAACTGACTCGTCCCGCGACGTCGGCCGGTGCGGCTCAATGCTTGCCAGCAGTCGCCGGTACACCCGCTCCCGCTGCGGAAGCGGCGTGGGATGCAGCGGCAGAAGGGCAACATCGAGCAACAGTCGAGCCTCCGAGCGGTCTCCGTCCGGAAAGCTCAAGAAGTAAGTGAGGGTGTCGAAGCGCCTCTCCAGCAAGGAGAGTCTCGCCGGCTCCACGGCGTGCAGCATCGCCTCGGCGTGCGGATCGCACTCGAAATGGACGCTTCGGCGCCACAGGTCGACATCAACATCGGGGACGTACCTGTGCGCCCCGTCGCCATCGGAGGTCGGGAGGCCCAGACGGACGGGGAGGTGCCAGCGGGGGTCCGGTTCCGTCGAATCGACTCCGGGGCTCAGCGACAGGGTGAGCCGAGGCTCCCCGTCCTGCCAACCCCGGATCGGGTGGACCAGGGTCAGCAGACCGAGGTAGGCGGCGTCGTCCAGGTGGGCCCGCCACTGCACCGCCCGCCTCCGCCAACTCCGCACGGGCTGTGCACTGGACGGGAACACGTCGCCGCACGGCAGGTCAGCGATGGACAGCGCGAGCAGCAGCAGGTTCGCGGCATACACCGCGCAGCGCTCCGGCAGGTGCAACCGTCGGGGCTGGTAGGACTCGTGACGGCCCACCGGGCGCGGTTCCGACGTCACACGGAACAGTCGCAGCAGCAGGTCCAGCGCTTCGGCGCGGTGCTGCTCCGGCCACGCCGCCAGCGCCTCGACGACGAAGGTGACCACCGGCGCACGGTTGGACAGCACGGCGAACGAGAGCAACGCGTACAGCCGGTCGTCGTCGACGGGAGCATCGTCGAGCAGGGTCGCGGCCTCACGCACCACGAGGTCACGCAGAACGAGCGTGACGGTGCGGGCGATGAGAAACTCGCCGAAGGTCGCGTGCAGGAACTCGTAGGTGTGCGACGGCCCGTGCTCCCGCACCGCCGTGGAACGGTGCACGAAGAAGAACCTCCCCAGCACGATCTCGGCGGTGCTCAGCGACCCCCGCTCGTCCTGCCGGACCGTCGAGGCCCGCCGCCCGAGGAAGGGCAACGCGGCCAGGTCAGCATCGAGATCGTCCTCGCTCACCCACTGCACGCCCCGGTTGAACATGCTGAAGGCGACGACCGAGAGCCGGCGCAGTTCCTCCTCCGTCGCCCGGGCCAGGTCCCGTTCCGACAACCCGGACGACTGCTTCAGGACCTCCCGGTGGGCGAACCGCTTCAGCAACCGTTCGTACAGCTCGCCGCGCCCCAACGCGCCGGCCGAGCGTAGGTCGTGTCCGTCGGCGTCGTAGAGCGCGAGCATCAGCAGGAGCAGCGGCTGCTCCGCGAGCTCCCGGTGCGCCCGCACCACGTCGGGGTCCAGGGGACCGGTGCCCGACGCCCGGAAGCAGTCGGCGTTGACCCGGTTCCACGTGGCCACCCAGGTATCGATCCGGGTCGCGTCGAACGGCTCCAGCAGCACCGCGACCGCGCCGGGTGGCGGCTGGGCGCGATCGGCGACGCTCGTCCGGGTGGTGACGAGCACCGCGACCGACCGTCCCTGATCCGCCTCACGACGTTGGAACGCCGCCACCCTGCGCAGGTAGTCGGTCTGGCTGGCGCCGGTGGCCTGGAGCAGTTCGTCGAACCCGTCGAGTAACACGACAGGCATGGCGTCGCCGGCCGACCGCACCAGGTCGGGCCAGGTGAGCCGCTCGCCGGTCGCCGCGCGTAGCGCCTGCTCGATCTGGTCCTGCAGGTCACCGGCGGCGTACACCTCTCGCAGCACGACGCGGATCACCAGGAAGTCGGCGGCAGGCAGTTGGGCGGCAAGGATCCGGGTGAGCACGGACTTGCCCGAACCTGGCTGACCGAGCACGAGCAACGGCGCCGTCGTCGCACCCGCCGAGGTCAGGTGCACCACGAGCGACTGCCACAGATCCTCGCGGAGTGGGCGGTCGCGCCACCAGCTCTCGTCACTGGCGCGCGCCCCGGCCCCCAACTCGGCAATCCGGCACAACGGCGGCACGTACGCCTCACCGAGCGTCGGCATCCGCAAACCCGCCGGCACGTCCCCCGACGAGACGATCGGTCGCCGCAGATCGGAGGTGTAGGCGGCGGCGAGACCGGCACGTCTGTCGTCGGGAGGGCGGCCGGTGGACATGACGGCCAGGGCCCGACGCATCTCCGCCAACCCGACCGAGATCGCCCGGAGCTGTTGGCGGGTGGCCTCGTGTTCCTGCAACCCCAGCCAGAAGTTGACCTCGAAGAAGTCCTCCGCCAACCGGGTCAACAGGTCTCGGTGCCGTCTGATGGCTACGTCCGGAAGTCGGGACAGGGCCGTGGCGGCTCTGCTCCGCAGCTGGTGGTCTGCCTGCTCCCAGACGGCCAAACCCTCGACGAAGTGCAGGACCCGGCCGGTGAGACCGTCGAAGTACGTGACGAGGGCCGCCCGCAGTGCCGGGTACGGCAGGTGTGGCCCCGGCAGTGGCGCCGCCGTGCCGAAGAACGAATCCACGATGCCGTCGCTGACCGACCCGGAACTGGCGAGTGCCAGTTGTTCCCGCTTGTCCACCGCCAGGTCGGCCGCGTCGAATGGCAGATCGACGTCGTGCAGCGCCTCGAAGAAGGCGGTCACCGCGATCACGGCGTGCGCCGCCTCCAGACGCTGCGTCCGGTCGTACCGGGACAACCCGGAGCGTTGTTCGGAGACGTTGCGTACCAACTCGTGGCCGAGCCGGACGAACTCCGCCTTGGCGTCGAAGATGCCCAGCGCTCCCGGCACACCGGCGACCGAGGCTCCCAGGAGCGACCAGCCCGTCAGCTTGTCGAACCAGGTGAAGAACCGGCTGTTCTCGCCGCCGAGCAGCCGGACGGCGTCGGCGTAGCTGAGCGTGTCGGGCACCCTGGTCCTCCCCCGCGACGGCAGACCCGCCAGCCTCCCGCAATCCTGCTCGGCGTGCTGTCAGGTATCAGACCAGGCTCAGCGGCCGGACCCGCTCCCGGGGGATGTCGAGATCCGTCGGGCGGAACTCCCGGACCACCACGTCGGGCAGCGCCTGGACGCTGCGGATCCGGTCGGTACGGAAGCAGCGCAGCTCGTCGCGCAGCCGGCACCAGGCCAGCAGATACCAGTGGCGGGGGTTGCCGAGGTAGCCCAACGGCTCGACGTCGCGCACCGAGTCCGCGCCGGCGCGGTCGGCGTACCGGATGCGCAGCACCCGCCGCGCGGCGACCGCGTCGGCGACGATGGCCGGGACGGGCGTTGCCGGCCCGTCACCGACCAGGTGCACCCGGCCGGCGAGGCGGTGCGCTTCGGCGGCGTCGGCGGCCGGCAGCACCGCCACCAGTTTGCGCAGCGCGGTGGCGCCCGGCCCGGCGAACGGTGTGCCGTCGAGGCGGTGCAGCGCGACGGCCATCGCCACCGCCTCGGCGGCGGTCAGGTTGACCGGGGGCAGGGTGCGGCTGCGGTCCAGGACGTAGCCACCGGTGCGCCCGCTCTCGGCCCAGATCGGCACCCCGGCCTCCTGCAGCGCGCCGATGTCGCGCTCGATGGTCCGGCTGCTCACCTCGAAGCGGACCGCCAGCCAGCGGGCGCTGCGTGGCCGTGGCGACACCGCCCGCAGCTCCTCGACCAACGCGTAGAGCCGGTCCGTACGGTTCATGCCCCGCACGCTACGGCCGGGGTACGACGCCGGACCGGCACGCGACCGGCTCAGCGATCGGACCGGGACGCGACCGCCGTCAGGCGATGCAGGCGCAGACGATCAACGCGGCGCCGAAGTGGGTGGCGGCGCTGACCCGGGCCGCCGGGTGTGGCTCGGGCGAGCAGATGACCTCGCCGAGTTTGCCCGGGGTGAGCAGGTCCAGCACCACGAAGGCCAGCGCCATGATGGCCAGCCCGACCAGCCCGAACAGCACCGTGGAGGCGAGCCCCCGGCCGAAGTCGCTGTAGCTGGTCAGGATCGCGGTGAACACGATCCCGGCGATGCCGAGCTGGTTGGCGGCCAGCAGCAGCCCCGCGTTGGCGTTGCGGTCGACCCAGATCAGGTCCCGCAGCCGCCCGGGGGTGAGCAGGTCGACCAGGCCGAAGCCGGCCGCCATCAGCCCCACGCCGACGATCCCGAACACGACGCTCTGCCAGGCACCGCTGAGCAGATCCTCCAGCACCGACTGCCTCCCGACTCTCCGCCCGGAGGGGTACCGGCGCGGTGATCGAGACGATAGCGGCAGTGCGCAACCGCGTCAGCCCCCCGCGCTCACAGCGCCAGGTAGCGCTGCCGCTCGTACGGGGTGACCTCGCGGCGGTACTGCTCCCACTCGGCCCGCTTGTTGCGCAGGAAGAAGTCGAAGACGTGCTCGCCGAGCACCTCGGCGACCAGCTCGGACTCGGCCATCACGTCGATCGCCTCGGCGAGGTTTTCCGGCAGTGCCTCGTAGCCCATGGCACGCCGCTCGGCGCTGGTCAGCGACCAGACGTCGTCCTCGGCGCCCGGCGGCAGCTCGTACCCCTCCTCGATGCCCTTCAGGCCGGCGCCGAGCAGCACCGCGAAGGCCAGGTACGGGTTGGCCGCGGAGTCCAGCGAGCGGACCTCGACCCGGGCCGAGTTGGGCTTGCCGTACGCGGGGACCCGGACCAGCGCGGAGCGGTTGAGGTGACCCCAGCAGACGTACGCGGGGCTCTCGGTGATCCGGTCCGGCAGGGCCTGCGGGAACAGCCGCTTGTACGAGTTGACCCACTGGTTGGTGACCGCCGTGTATTCCCGGGCGTGCACCAGGAGGCCGGCGATGAACGACTTCGCCACCTTGGAGAGCTTCATCGGGTCACCGCCGTCGTGGAACGCGTTGCGCTCCCCCTCGAACAGCGACAGGTGGGTGTGCATCCCACTGCCCGGCTGGTCGGTGAACGGCTTCGGCATGAAGCTGGCCTGCACTCCGGTGGAGAGCGCCACCTCCTTGACCACGTGCCGGAAGGTCATGATGTTGTCGGCGGTGGTGAGCGCGTCGGCGTAGCGCAGGTCGATCTCCTGCTGGCCGGGTGCGACCTCGTGGTGGCTGAACTCCACCGAGATGCCGATGCGTTCCAGCGCCAGCACGCCCTGGCGGCGGAAGTCGCGCGCCACGGCGTGGGTGGTGTGCTCGAAGTAGCCGCCGGTGTCCACCGGGGTGGGCACCGAGCCGTCCTGGGGGCCGTTCTCCAGCAGGAAGAACTCGATCTCCGGGTGGGTGTAGAAGGTGAAGCCCTTCTCGGCGGCCTTGGACAGCCCGCGGCGCAGCACGTGCCGGGGGTCGGCCCAGGACGGGCCGCCGTCGGGCAGCAGGATGTCGCAGAACATCCGGGCGCTCTCGCCGCTGACCCCGCCCTCGAAGGGGAACACCTGGAAGGTGGTCGGGTCGGGCATGGCCACCATGTCCGATTCGAAGACCCGGGCGAAGCCCTCGATCGCCGAGCCGTCGAAGCCGATGCCCTCCTCGAAGGCCGCCTCCAACTCGGCCGGCGCCACCGAGACGCTCTTGAGCGTGCCCAGCACGTCCGTGAACCACAGCCGGACGAACCGGATGTCCCGCTCTTCCAGCGTGCGGAGGACGAACTCCTGCTGACGGTCCACTTCCCCAACCCCTCGCGACACTCTTTTGTCCGCCTTGGCCGGGCTGCCCCGACCTGATCGCCCAGTCTTACCGGGCCTGGTTACGCAGACGTTACGCGAACTGCCGCCGGTCGTCCCCTCGTGTCCCGCCCGGCGAGCGCGAGCCCGCCGGCTGTGCCGCCCGCGTCCGCCGTCCGGACGGCCGAGCCCCTGCCGTCGCGGCCTCGCGGACGCCTGTCGCGGTAGGTGGCGGCAATCTCGTCCGAGGGTACGGATTGTCGCGCGGAGGCTGGGGCAAGATGAAGGCATGCCCACCCTGCGTCTCGCCCTGTCCCAGGTCAACCCGAGCGTCGGCGACATCGCCGGCAACGCGGACCTGGTCCGCAGCTGGACTCGCCAGGCCGCCGATGCCGGTGCCCAGCTGGTGCTCTTTCCGGAGATGATGCTGACCGGGTACCCGGTCGAGGACCTGGTCTTCCGGCGCTCCTTCGTCGCCGCGTCCCAGGCCGCCGTCGAGCGGCTCGCCGCGGACCTGGCCGCCGACGGCCTCGGGGAGTTGCCGGTCGTGGTCGGCTACCTGGACGCCGACGGACCGCCGCAGGTCAGCGGCGACGCCGAGCCCGGCCGGGGTGCCCGCAACGCCGCCGCGCTGCTGCACCAGGGCACCGTGGCCGCCCGCTACTTCAAGCACCACCTGCCCAACTACGGGGTCTTCGACGAGGACCGCTACTTCGTCTCCGGCGACACGCTGACCGTGGTGCGGATCGGCGGCGTGGACGTCGCGTTGACCATCTGCGAGGACCTCTGGCAGGCCGGCGGTCCGTTCGCCGCCGCCCGGCAGGCCGGCGTCGGGCTGGTGGTCAACATCAACGGCTCGCCGTACGAGCTGAACAAGGACGACATCCGGCTGCCGCTGGTCCGCCGCCGGGCCGTCGAGGCGGGCGCCACCATCGCGTACGTCAACATGACCGGCGGCCAGGACGAGCTGGTCTTCGAGGGCGACTCGATGATCGTGAGCGCCGACGGTGACCTGCTCACCCGGGCTCCGCAGTTCGTCGAGCACCTGCTCGTGCACGACGTCGAGCTGCCGGCCGCCACCACGGCGCCGACCACCGAGGTCATCGCGGACGGCATGCGGGTCGCGCACCACACGGTGGACGGGATTCCGCCCGCGCCGTCCGGCCCGGCCGCCACCGGCGGGCTGATCGAGCCGGTGGCCGACGAGGCCGAGGTGTGGCAGGCGCTCGTGCTGGGCCTGCGCGACTACGTCAACAAGAACCGGTTCCCGTCGGTGGTGCTCGGGCTCTCCGGCGGCATCGACTCGGCGGTGGTGGCCGCGCTGGCCGTCGACGCCCTCGGGCCGGACCGGGTGGTCGGTGTGTCGCTGCCCAGTCAGCACTCCTCGGAGCACTCCCGGGAGGACGCCGCCGACCTGGCCAAGCGCACCGGCCTGGACTACCGCGTCGAGCCGATCCAGCCGATGGTGGACGGTTTCCTGGCCAACCTGTCGCTGTCCGGGGTGGCCGTGGAGAACCTCCAGGCCCGGGTCCGGGGCGTGATCCTGATGGCCCTGTCGAACCAGGAGGGCCACCTGGTGCTGACCACCGGCAACAAGAGTGAGCTGGCGGTGGGTTACTCCACGCTGTACGGCGACTCGGTGGGCGGCTTCAACCCGGTCAAGGACGTCTGGAAGACGCTGATCTGGCGGCTCGCGAAGTGGCGTAACCGGGACGCGGATCGGCGCGGTGAGACCGCCCCGATTCCGGAGAACTCGATCGGCAAGCCGCCGAGCGCCGAGCTGAGCCCGGGCCAGCTCGACAGCGACAGCCTGCCCGACTACGACGTCCTGGACCCGATCCTGATCGGGTACGTCGACGGTGACCTCGGCCGCGACGGGCTCGTCGAGTCGGGCCACGACCCGGCGGTGGTCGACAAGGTGCTGCGACTGGTGGATACCGCCGAGTACAAGCGACGGCAGTCGGCACCGGGCACGAAGATCTCCATGAAGGCGTTCGGCCGGGACCGCCGGCTGCCGATCACCAACCGGTGGCGCGAGCACGGCTGAGGCGTACACCTGGGGGTGCCGGGTCGGTGGCGCGGCCCGGCACCGCCTCGCGGTGGCCGCCGGGCGCGGGCCTCGCGGTTTCGCGGTGGAGTGACATCTCGCACTGGGCCCTGCCGTCACCCCGTCTCGCGGTGCGACGATCGCGACGGAACCCGGGGACCGCGCAGGCGGCCTCGAGGAAGGGAGACAGAGATGGTGGAGTCCACTCCGAGCGAGGTGACCGCGTTGTACGGCGGACCGGTCACCCGTCGGGTCCGCACCCGTGACCTGATCGCCGCCAAGGAGCGCGGCGAACGGTGGCCGATGCTGACCTCGTACGACCAGTACACCGCGGGGATCTTCGACCAGGCCGGCGTGCCGGTGCTGTTGGTCGGCGACTCGGCCGCGAACAACGTCTTCGGCTACGAGACGACCCTGCCGATCACCGCCGACGACCTGCTTCCGCTGGTACGGGCCGTGGTGCGCTCGACCCGGCAGGCACTCGTCGTCGGTGACCTGCCGTTCGGCTCCTACGAGGAGGGCCCGGCCCAGGCGCTGCGCACCGCCGTCCGGTTCATGAAGGAGGGTGGCTGCCACGCGGTGAAGCTGGAGGGTGGCCGCCGCTGCGCCGCGCAGATCGCCGCGATCGTCGGCGCCGGCATCCCGGTGATGGCGCACATCGGCTTCACGCCGCAGAGCGAGCACACTCTCGGTGGCTACCGGGTGCAGGGCCGGGGCGACACCGCCGACGAGGTGCTCGCCGACGCACGGGCGGTGGCGGAGGCGGGCGCGTTCGCGGTGGTGCTGGAGATGGTGCCGGGCGAGGTGGCCAAGCGGATCACCCACGAACTGGCGATCCCCACGGTCGGCATCGGCGCCGGCCCGGACACCGACGCCCAGGTGCTGGTCTGGCAGGACATGGCCGGCCTGCGCACCGGCAAGGCGCCACGTTTCGTGAAGCGGTACGCGGACCTGGCCGGCGCCCTCACCGACGCCACCCGCCGCTTCGCCGACGAGGTCCGTGGCGGCGAGTTCCCGACCGCGGAGCACACCTTCTAGGCGTGATCCACCCAGCTTTGCCGAAAACGCGGTGTCCCGAGGTCAGGGACACCGCGTTTTCCGGAAACCGGAGTGGATCACACCGCTCGGGTCAGAGGTCGGTGACGCGGATCCCGGCGTGGGCCTTGTAGCGCTTGTTGATGGCGATCAGATTCGCCGTGAACGCCTCGATCTGGTGAGCGTTGCGCAACCGGCCGGCGTAGATGCCGCGCATTCCGGGGATCCGCGCCGCGAGCGCCCCGACGATGTCGACGAGCTCACGGTCCTCGGTGCAGATCAGCACGTCGAGGTCGATCCGGTCGACCTCGGGGTCGGCCAGCAGCGGGGCGCTGACGTGGTTGAACGCCGCGCAGACCCGGGAGTCGGGCAGCAGCGCGGCGGCCTGCTGCACGGCGCTGCCCTCGGCGACGGTGAGCGCGTACGGGCCCTGCTTGTCGAACCCCAACGGGTTGACACAGTCGACGACGATCGTCCCGGCGAGCGGCTCGGCGAGTGCGGCGACTGTCGCGGCGTGCCCGTCCCACGGCACCGCGATGATCACCACGTCGCTGCGGCGGGCCACCTCGTCGTTGGCCGCGCCGGTGATCCGCACGTCGGCCGGCATCCGGGGCAGCGCGGCGATCTCGGCGGCGGACTCGGCGGCCCGCTCCGCCGACCGGGAACCGATCAGCACCGTCTGCCCGGCTCGGGCGAGCCGGTAGGCGAGGCCACGACCCTGATCGCCGGTGCCACCGATGATGCCGACCGTCAGCCCGGACACGTCGGGCAGCGTGCTCGCGTCGTATGCCATGGGCTCATCCTCGCAAACCGTCAGGTCCGTCAGCAGCGGCAGGCGTTGTGACAATCCCCGCTGCCGGCGAGCCCGCCGCCCGCGACGCCACCCGCGGCGACGGGCGGGACCGCCGCGAGTCGGCTCAGGCCAGCTCGAACAGCACCGTGCGGGCTGCCGGGTCGGCGGTGACCAGGCGGGCCCGGACCCGTTCGCCGAGCGGCAGGTCGCCGTGGCAGCGGGCCCGGACCGGTGGGGTGTCCAGGGCAACCGTGCCGCCGGGCGGGCGGGGCCGGGACTTGCCGTTGGGTGGGGCGTCGACGTCGAGCACGGCCGCCTCGAAGGTCTCCCCCACCCGGTCGGCAAGCAGCACCGCCTCGACCAACTCGACGGCGCCCCGGGCCGCCGCCGAGGCGACCCGGTCGGTGCTGGCCATCACCTCGGGCAGCCGGGGCAGCGCGTCGCGCGCCCAGTCGGGCACGTCCCGACCCGCGTGCAGGGCCAGGCAGACCTCGGTGGCGTACCTGTCGGCCAGGCGTCGCAACGGCGCCGTGACGTGGGCGTACGCGGCGGCCACACCGCCGTGCTCCGGCTGCTCCGGCCGCGTGCCGTCGAAGGCGGTGTACGCCGCGCCGCGCATCAGCTCGGCCGCCTGGTCGATGAAGGCCGCGGAGCGCGGCTGCGTGGCGTCCAGGCCGGCGATCACCTCGCCGGGGCCCGCGCCGTCCGGCCAGTGCACGCCGAGCGGGGCGGCAGCCGCCCACAGCCGCTGCACCGCCTCCGGTTTCGGGGCGGGCATCGTCCGCAGCAGGCCGATCCCGCCGGCCAGCATGATGTCGGCGGCGGCCATGCCGGTCAGCAGGGAGATCTGCGCGTTGTGCTCCTCCATCGGCACCGGCCCGCGCAGCACCAGCCGCCAGCCGTCGCCGTCGGGCTCCACGTCCTGCTCGGGCAACGGCAGGTTGATGGCGCCGCGGCGCAGCCCCCGGGCGGTCAGTCGCTCACCGATCTCGGGCAGCAGCGCGATCGGCTCGGGCAGTCGCCCGGCGTCGGCCGCCGCCTGCACCCCGGTGTAGTCGAGTTTGGCGCGGCTGCGCACCAGGGCGCGTTCCAGCTCGACGGCTACCGTGCCACCGTCGGCGTCCAGGTCGATGGTCCACACCACGGCCGCCCGGTCGTCGTCCGGCAGCAGGCTGGCCGCGCCCTCGCTGAGCGTCAGCGGATGCAGCGGCACGTGACCGTCGGGCAGGTAGACCGTCTGCCCGCGCCGCCAGGTCTCCTCCTCCAGCGCGCCACCCGGCTCGACGTGCGCGGCGACGTCCGCGATCGCGTACCGCACCCGGTAGCCGCCGCCCGGACGGCGGGCCAGGTGCATCGCCTGATCCAGGTCACGCGAGCTGGCCGGGTCGAGCGTGACGAACGGCACGTCGGTGCGGTCGACGGAGGGCCGCGGCGGCGCGGCGGCGGCCGCGTCGGCCTCCCGTTGGGCGGCCGCCGGGAAGCCCTCGGGCAGGCCAAACTCGCGGCGCAGTGCGCCGAAGTCGATGCGGGGCGCGAGTACGCGTCGAATGACCACGGGTCAATCCTGACAGCGCCGGCGGTGATCCGCTTCCGGTGACCGGCCGAGATCTTCGCCGAACCGCCCCGCCCGTTCCGCCCCGCCCCCCTTGGAGCAGCGGGCGGACCCGCCACCGCGCAAGCGGCGTCGCGGTGAGGGCACGGCGGGACGAGCCGGGCCGAGACGCACGTGTCCTCAGCCGGTCGCCTTCCGGGCGGTGCTGCGCGTACTCCGGGGGGTGGTGGCTCGGGCGGCCACCGGGCGGGCCGGCGACTTGCGGGCGGTCACCTTGCGGGCCGGGGCCTTGGCCGCGGTGGTCTTCTTCGCCGGGGCCTTCTTCGCCGCCGCCTTGCGGGCGGTGCTCGACGATGTGCCGGTCGCCTTCGCGGCCGGCGCCTTCTTCGCGGCGGCCGTGCGGACGCCGCCGCTCGGGCGGGTGGAAGCGGCCTTCTTCGCGGTGGTCTTCTTGGCCGGGGCCTTCTTCGCCGGGGCCTTCTTGGCGGCTGTCTTCTTCACCGCGGACGCCTTGGTCGCGGCCTTGCGAGCCGGTGCCTTCGCCGCGGCGGTGGTCCTCTTCGCCGCCGACGCCGTGGTCTTCTTCGCGGCGCCGGTCGTCTTCTTCGCGGCGCTCGTCGTCTTCTTCGCCGTGCCCGTTGTCCTGGTCGCGGCGGTGGTGCTCGTGCGTGCCGTGGACGCGGGGGCCCGTTTCGCGGCGGTGGTCGTCTTGCGGGTGGCGGTCGAGGTCTTCGCCGGGGCCTTCCGGGCCGCCGCGCTGGTCTTGGTCGCGGCCCTCTTCGTCACACCGGCCTTGGCGGCGGTGGTCCTGGACGCGGCGGTGGTCCTGCTCGCGACGGTCTTGGTCGCGGCCTTCTTCGCCGGGGCCTTCTTCGCCGCCGTGGTGGTCTTCTTCGCCGGGGCGCGCCCCGCGCCGCCGGCAGCCTTCCGGGCCGGAGCCTTCGCCGCGGCGGCGCTCGCGGTGGACTTGCGCACGGGGGTGGTCCGGCTCGCCGCCGTGTTCCGTTCGGCCGCGGCGGTCTTCTTCGCGGTGGTGCGGCGGGCGGTCGGACGGGTGGTGGCCTGCTGTGCTTCGGCCATCGTGGTTCCCTCCTCGGGGACGTGCTCTCGCGTGCGTCCTCGCGGAGCACGAAATACCTCGGCACGGGCCGTCCCGCGCCGTCTACCTGTCCTCCCCGGCCCAACGAGCGTCCTCGGCATCCCACGCCTCGTTGCGCTCCTGCACTCGTTGCAGGGCGTTCTCCGCGTCGGCCGCCGAGTTGTACGGGCCGAGAACATGCTTCGCCGGACACACGTCGGCGTCCGTCTCGACCCGGTGGTGCCGGGTGCACCAGTAGAAATGCCCACCACGTTCGCTGTCGCTCATGGGAATCACTGTGCACCGCGAACCGACCGGCCGCCACCGGATCGCGCAAGTCGCCGACCCTCTCCACAGTAGATATGCATCGGCCCTGGCGGGGCAGAACACCCGAAATAGGTCGATCGGGCTGGCTGACGCGACGGCTGGCCAGGGGGTCGCGGCCTATGATCGCCCGATGGCGACACCGGACTACATCGTGGGGTTGCGCAAGCACGTCGGTCACGACCTGCTCTGGCTGCCGAGTGTCAGCGCCGTCGTCCGCAACGACGCCGGTGAGCTGCTGCTCGGCCAACGTGCCGACGACGGCCGCTGGTCGGTGGTCAGCGGCTTCGTCGAGCCGGGCGAGCAGCCGGCCACCGCGCTGGTGCGCGAGGTGCGGGAGGAGACGGGCCTGGACGTGGCCCCGGTGCGCCTGTCCAGCGCCGTCTCCCATCCGCACACCTATCCCAACGGTGACAGGTGCGAGTACCTGAATCTGGGCTTCCTGTGCCGGCTGGTGGGCGGCACCGCCCGGGTCAACGACGACGAGTCGCTGGCCGTGGGGTGGTTTTCGTTGGACCGGTTGCCCGAGTTGGACAAGCACGCCCTGCTGGTCATCGCCTACGCGCTGCGGGAGAACCAGGTGGCCGGTTACCTGGAGCCGGGCACGACGTGGGACGACGTGCCCGACTGAGGTTCACACCGGAGTCGGCGTGAGGGCGACCGGTGCGGTGGGCGCGGACCGCGCCGCCCGGATGGTGTACGCGAGTGCGTACGGCGTGCAGGCCAGGTAGAGCATCGGTTCCAGCGGCACGTGGAGGGTGATGATTCCGAAGATCTCCCAGGGGATGGCGGGCCGGGGCAGGGCGATGTTCCAGTCTGTCCAGGCGGCGAGGAGCCACAGCGGCGCGGAGATCCGGTCGATGCTCTCCACTGGCGTCGGACCGATGACCGGGCCGGCGCGACTGCCCGCCGCGATGGCGTCGACGACGGCGAGAATGACCGCGAGGTCGGCGACGGCGAGTGCGCCGAGGACGCCCACCCACCAGGCCGCGCGGAGGCGGTTGCGGGCGGCGAGGCTCGCCGCGGCCCAGAGCGCCAGCGTCAGACCGGCCAACCAGAGCAGCAGCCCGGGTACCGAGGTGGCCAGGTCCTCCGGGACGAGAGCGGACAGGCACGCGACCACTGTCACGCCGATGGGCAGCACCACGCCGAGCGCGATGCGCAGCGGGCCGTCGAGTGCGCCGTGCCGGGCCCAGCGCGCGGCGACCATCGCCAGCAACACCGCCAGCACGACGGTGAACGCCGTCCAGAGCGGCTTCTGTGCCCGCTCCGGCCAGTCCACTCCCGCCAGCCAGGGCTGAATCGGATCCAGCACGTACGCGCCGCCGATCACGATCGTGACGCAGGCGATCGGGGACAGCAGCAGAGCCGCAGCGGTACGGCCGACTCGACCGCGCAGCAGGCGGCGGTCGACGACCGGGGCGCCGGCCCGGCTGACCGCGAGGCTCACCGCGAAGCCGAGCATTGTCGTCCAGCGACCGGTCTCGGCGAGCACGTGCACCTCGGCGGCCCACTCGCGGCGCAGCTCGTGCCGCAGATCGGCCGGCCAGCGGCGCGCCGCCAGATCCAACAGCACCTCGGCGATCCGGCGGGTCACCACGCCGGTGCCCCGGTGGGCTCGGTGCCACCCCACGAGGGGCGACCGTCGGGGATCGCGGCACGGAGGTCGGCGAGCGCCTGCCGGGCCTGCGCCACGCCTTCGGCGGTGAGGCGGTAGTAGCGACGGGCCGGCCGGCCGGCCTGGACCGGGTCGATCGGCTCCCAGTCGGCGGCCAGCCAGCCGGCCTCCTTCAGCCGGTGCAGCACCGGGTAGAGGGTGCCGCTGGGCAGGCCGGTCAGTCGCATCAGGTCCAGCCCGTAGCGCTGCTCGTCGGGCTCGGCGAGCAGCGCCGCGAGCACCTTGGCGACCGGAATGGTGATCCGCATCCGACCACTGTATCGGAACTCTACATAGGGGTGGGGGTGCGCTCGACCGGGATCCACAGTTCGGCGTCCGCCACGGTGCCGTCCGCGGACACCCGAACCCGGGAGATCTCCGGTCCGGGTCGGCTGCGGTACGGGTTGGACGGGAACCACTGGGTGAACACGTCGCGCCACAGGTGCTGCACGGCCTGCGGAAACGCCCCGGAGGTGGTGAACACCGCCCACGTGCCGGCCGGCACCGGCAGCGCGTCCAGATCCTCCGGCGGCACGGCACCGGTCACCACGCCGTGCCAGTAGTCCAGCTCGGTGCCCTCCTGCCGACTGTCGGCGACGTTGTCGCTGACGTTGACGATCCCCTGCGGCTCCTGGTCGGAGAGCGCCTCGATCCGCGCGGTCGTCTCCGTGTCGATGCTCCGGACGAACGCGACGATCGCCGGGTTCATCCCCTCGTGCACCAGTGGGACCCGGGCCCTGCGTCCCACCAGTGCGAACGCGTCCTTGTCGACGATCCGGTACTCCATGCTGCCGCTCCCTTCGACGGTGAGTCGGAAGGACATCCGGGGCTGGGCACGCAGCGCTGCCCCCGTACGCCGAGCCTCTCCGGGCCCCACGCCGTGCACGGCGTGGAACGCCCGGGCGAACGCCTCGGCCGATCCGTAGCCGTAGTGCACCGCGACGTCGAGCAACGTCCGCTCCCCCGCCAGCACGTCCGCGCCAGCGACGGTGAGCCGACGCCGCCGGACGTACTCCGACAGCGGCATGCCGGCCAGCGCCGAGAACAGCCGCCGGAAGTGGTACTCCGACGTCAGCGCGATCCGCGCCAGCTCGGCCACCTCGACCTTGCGGTCGAGGTGCCGCTCGATGTGCGCCATGGCCTCGTTGAGCCGCTCCAGCACCCGGTGCTCCCTTCCTTTGGAGCACCAACGCTAGGTCGCCGGGCCGGTGGCCCACCCGACATCCGATGCCCGCATCGGTCGGGTGCGACCGCACCGGTGGTCGTGTCGTAGCCTGGCCGACTTGCGGGGCCGCGAGGCACCGCCAGCCCCGACGTCAGCGGGCCGGCTGTTGCATGATCCAGGTGGGGACGGGCTCCGACAGGGTGCCCAGCACCTCCCAGCCGGCGCGGCGGTACAGCTCGACGTTGGCCGGGTAGCTGGTCTCCAGGATCGCCGGCAGGCCGTCGGCGGCGGCGCGGGCCAGCCCGGCCCGCATGACGGCACGGCCCCAACGGCGTCCGGCGCTGTCGGGGTGGGTGCCCAGCACACCGAGGTACCAGAAGGGGTACGTCGGCAGGGCGGCGTGCACGGTGTCGTCGTAGCCCCGCACGCGGGCCAGCACGTCGGCGGGGTATCGCGGTTCCTCCGGCGACCCGGGGCCGACGCCGGGGGCGTCCGGCGGCGCGTCAACCGGCGGCTCGGCCGGCGGCTCGGCCGGCGGCTCCCAGATGGCGACGGACGCACCGCCGCCGATCGTCCAGATCGACGACCTGTGCACCCGCTTGTCGAAGAGGTCCCCGAAGAAGACAGCGGCGTAACGCGGATAGGTGTCCTCGTCCGGGAACAGATGTCGCAGGATGGGATCCTTGACGAATGCGGCAACCAGCGTGGCGACCACCGCATCGCGGTCCGTTGGCGTGGCGAGGGTGATCTCAGGCGTCGTCACAGCAGTCGATGCTATCCCGGGATGGGCGCGCGTCAGCCGAAGGTGAAGGCGTACGCCTCGGCGCCGGGCGCACCGAACGTGATCTCCAGGGTCCGCTCACCGACCGTGCCGTCCTGGCGGACAAGCTGGTAGAGGCGGCCATCATCCAGCACACCGTTGCCCGCCTCGTCGACATCGACGCCGTGCGACGGGCCGGGCGCCGCACCGTCGAGCAGCACACGGAACGGGATCGACGCTCCCGCCCCGGGGGCCAGCACGAGATGCGCGTCGCGGGCGTGGAACCGGAAGGCGATGCCGCCGCCGGCCCGGTCGAGCACGACGTTCTCCGACCCGATCGTCCACTCCCCCGACAGGGCCCACGTGTTGACGTTCAGGCTCTCCGGCACCTGGTAGGCGCGGCGTTCGTCGAGCGCCGGGCCGTTCGGCGACGCGAAGTGGTCGCCGCGCCGGAAACCGAGGTACGTCTCGGGCGTGCGCAGGTTGGTCCAGTCGGCCTCCGCCTCCGGGCCGACACCCTTGACGGGTACGGGGTCGCGCTCGATGCCGAGCAGTTGCTGGAGCATCCGCTCGGACTGCTCGTAGCGCCCCTCACCGAAGTGCTCGTCGCGGATGACCCCGAGGGTGTCGACGAAGTAGAGCGCCGGCCAGTAGTGGTTGTCGAACGCGCTCCAGATCGCGTAGTCGTTGTCGACCGCCACCGGGTAGTCGATCGATCGCGCCGCGACCGCCCGCCGCACCCAGTCGACCTCGTGCTCGAACCCGAACTCCGGCGTGTGCACCCCGACGACGATCAGCCCGTCGTCGCGGTACGCCTGCGACCAGGCACGCACGTACGGCTCCTGACGCAGCCAGTTGATGCAGGTCAGCGTCCAGAAGTTGACCAGGACGACGCGCCCGCCCAGGTCGGCGGGGCCGAGTGGCTCGGAGTTGAGCCACTCGGCCGCCCCGTTCAGCGCAGGCAGGTGCACGGCCATCTAGCGCAGCGACCGGAAGGCGGTGCGCAGTTCCTCGGAGAAGATCTTCGGCTGTTCCCAGGCCGCGAAGTGCCCACCCACGTCGAGCTTGTTGTAGTAGATGAGGTTGGGGTACGCCTGCTCGGCCCAACTCTGCGGCGCCTCGTACAGCTCGTCGGGAAAGACGCTCACGGCGACCGGGATGGTCACGCCCTTGGCCGCGAAGAACGACAGTTTGTTCTCCGCGTACAGGCGGGACGCGGAGACCGCGGTGTTCGTCAGCCAGTAGAGCGAGATGTTGTCCAGGATGTCGTCGCGGGTGAGGCCCGCCTTGGCGCCGTCGAAGACCTGTGCGATCAGGGCGAGACTCTTCGCGTCGTGGTCGAGCAGGAAGGACGCCAGACCGACCGGAGAATCCGCCAGGCCGGTGAGTGTCTGCGGCCGTGTCGCCATCATGAGGGCGTACGCGACGTGTTTCCAGACGTAGTTGGCTTCCTCGGCGGCGCGCATCTCGTCGGCGGACAGACCGGACGGCAACGAGCCCATGGCGTTGTTCGCGCCGGTGGTGTCGCCCTGGAACAGCAGGTCGATCTCGGGTGGGATCGCACCGGGCATGTTGGTGTGGATGCCGAGCAGTTCCGCGGGCGCCTGGAGGCCCATCTGATCCACGATGACCGCGCCCCAGTCGCCGCCCTGCGCGACGAACCGGTTGTAGCCCAGACGCGTCATCAGCTCGGTCCAGGCGGTCGCGATCTTCTGCGGGTTCCACCCCGACGTGGTCGGCTTGCCCGAGAAACCGTGGCCCGGCAACGACGGGATCACCAGGTGGAAGGCGTCCGACGCGCTGCCACCGTGCGCGGTGGGATCGGTCAACGGCTCAATGATCTTCAGCTGCTCGATCACCGATCCGGGCCACCCGTGGGTGACGATGAGCGGCAGCGCGTCCTCGTGCTTCGAGCGCACGTGGATGAAGTGGATGTCCACCCCGTCGATGGTGGTCATGAACTGCGGTACGGCGTTCAGTCGCGCCTCGACCTTGCGCCAGTCGTACTCGTTCTCCCAATAGCGGGCGACGGCCTGAATTGTCGCGAGTGGCACGCCCTGCGACTGGTCGTCCACCGTCTCCTTGTCCGGCCAGCGGGTCGCCTTGATGCGCCTCTTCAGGTCGTCGAGGTCGGCTTGCGGAATGTCGACGCTGAACGGCCGAATCTCCGTGGTACCGGGACGGGTCTTGGTTTTGACAGCCATGCGTGTTCCTCTCCGTCTGGGTTTGCGCCTCGTGAGGAGAAAACATGGGTTGCAGGCGCTGCCCGGCCTTTGTGTGCCAATTCGAGATGGGCACGCCGCCGCCATATCTCGGAGCCTAGAACGCCGCACCTGTCGCTCGTGGCGATACGACTCGTGGCGATACGAGGAGCCCTCTCACTGCTCAGGTCCGGGTGCCGCGACGGCGTGTTCGGCGGCGCGGCTGACCTGCTCCCAGCCGGCCCAGGTGGCCATCCGCCGGCGGGAGATGTCGAACGCCAGGTCGTACACCATGCTCCCGAGCAGGAGCCGCAGCGGCGGGTCGTCGCTGTCGACCAGGCGCAGCAACGCCTCGGCGGCCAGCCGGGGCGCGCTGTCGATCGAGCCGTCCGCCCACTGCCGCTCCAACTCGGCCCGCAGCGGCGCGTAGGCCGGCAGGGGCGTGGTGGCGCTCAGGCTGGTGTAGAGGTCGGTCCAGTATCCGCCCGGCTGCACGATGCTGAGCGTGACACCGAAGGCCGCCGCCTCCATCGCCAGCGCCTCGCTCATGCCCTCCAGGGCGAACTTGCTCGCGCTGTACAGGCCGGTGCTCGGAAAGCCGCCGAGCGCGGCGATGCTGGAGATCTGCACGATGTGTCCGGACCGCTGGGCCCGCAGGTGTGGCAGCACGGCCTGGCTGACCCACAGCGCGCCGAAGACGTTGACCTCGAACTGGGCGCGCGCCTGCTCCTCGGTGAACTCTTCGATCATGCCCATGGACAGGGTGCCGGCGTTGTTGACGACGATGTCGAGGCGTCCGAAGTGCTCGACGGCGGTGTGCACGGCGGTGATGACCGCCGCCCGGTCGGTCACGTCGAGGGTCAGGGCCAGCAGCCGGTCGGCGTGCCGCTCGTCGAAGTCGTCAGTCGCGATGGTCCGGGCGGCGGCGACCACCCGGTCACCGCGGTCGAGCGCGGCGTCGGCGAACGCGCGGCCCAGACCGCGGCTGGCGCCGGTGATGAACCAGGTACGCATGGGGGTCTCTCTTCCCTCGTGACGAGACGAGACGGTCCGTCTCGTAATGCCAGAAGAGTAAGCCTCGGACGGGAGGCCGTCAAGACGATACGGTCCGTCTCGTTACTGGTATCGTGCCGCCTCATGACGCCCAACACGGCACGCCGGCGAGAGACCTCCCGACGCGCCATCCTCGGCGCGGCCTTCGACCTGCTCCAGGAGGTCGGGTACGCGAAGGTCAGCATCGAGGGCATCGCCACGCGCGCCGGGGTCGGCAAACAGACCATCTACCGCTGGTGGCCGTCCAAGGGCGCGGTCATCTTCGACGCGTTCCTCCTGCTCAGCGAGGCCACCGAGGGTGGGCCGCCAACCCTGCCGGACACCGGCGACCTGGCGGCGGACCTGACCCTGGTGCTGCGCGCCACGGTCGAGGAGATGAACGATCCCCGGTACGAGCAACCGATGCGCGCGCTGGCCACCGAGATCGCACACGACCCCGAGCTGGCGGCGGTCTACGCCGAACGATTGGACGGGCCGTTGAAGGAGGCCAAACGGCAGCGCCTGCGCAGCGCCCAGCGGGCCGGCCAACTCGCCGAGGACATCGACCTGGACGTGGCGGTGGACCTGATCTGGGGGCCGGTGTTCAGCCGCTGGCTGCAACGCGGTGGGCCGCTCACCGCCGAGTACGCCGACCTCGTCGTCAGCACCGCCCTGAACGGACTGCGCCCCCGCCGATCCGCCGAGTGACGACAGCTGGGACGGCTTTGCGCTGCCCCCGAGCCATGCGGCAACATCAGGCGCCGTGACGGCACCAGGCACGGCCCCCGACGACGACAACGGCACACCTCGGTCGAGTCGGCGGGTCAGACACTGGCTGGCCGGCGCCGGGGTCACCGCGCTGGCGGCCGTACTCGGCATCACCCTCGCCGTCCGCGGCGGTGCCACCCCGGCCTGCGCCGCCCCGCCGACCGGCAATGTCGTCCACGCCGCCCCGCCGAGCGGCAACGCCGTCCACAAGGGAAAGGCCAGCTTCTACGACGCGGGCCGCTCGGGCGGCACCTGCTCCTTCCCGGGCCCGCCGGCGGACCGGCTCTACGTGGCCCTCGGCGCGTCCGCGTACGCCGGGTCGGCGGCCTGCGGCAGCTACCTGGACGTGACCGGCCCGAAGGGCAAGGTCCGGGTCCTGGTCATGGACCAGTGCGGCGGATGCGGCGCCGGCAAGATCGACCTCTCCGACGAGGCGTTCGCCAAGATCGCCGACCGGGCGCAGGGCATCGCGCCGGTGACGTACCGCGCGGTGGTGAACCCGCCACTCGACGGCGGCCTCACCTTCCGGATGAAGAGCGGCGCTTCGCGGTACTGGTTCGCGGTGCAGGTCGGCAACCACGGCAACCCGCTGCGCTCGGTCGAGGCGGCCGGACCGGGCGGCGGCTTCCGCAAGGCGGCCCGGCAGATCGACAACTACTGGACCGTCGAGAGCGGGCTCGGCCCCGGGCCCTACCGGATCAGGGTCACCGACGTGTACGGGCGCCAGGCGACCGCCACCGGTATCCGGATGACCCCTCAGCGCATCCAACGCAGCACGGCCACCCTCGCCAGTGCCGCCCCGCCCAGCGCTTCCCCCTCGGCCCCGCCGAGCCCCACCGTCGCGCCCTCGCCGACCCCGACGGAGTCGGCCGCACCGACGACGACAGTCGAGGCGCTCGCCGGTGCCGCCCCGCTCGACCGTCCGCACTGCTGACCCGCCCAGTCGCCGACACGGAAACCTCGGAGTGGGGCTCGACCGGCGAGGCCGGCGGGCCAGGCACAACCATGGCCGGCATCGCGGGCAGAACCGGACGCAGCCCCAGGCCGGACTATGATCACCCGCCGTGACAGTCAGACGGTTCGAGGACGACGAGGCCCGTGGAGGCGACCTGGCGGCCGCGCGGCCAGGGCGACGTCCCGCCTGGCGTTCAGTGGTTCTCGCGGCGCTGGCCGCGGTGCTCGTGCTCGCCGGCTGTTCGAGCGGCCCGGCTAGCCCGCCGACCACCGGGGCCTCCCCGCCACGCTCGACGAGCGGGCTGGGTCAGGCGCCGGACGTGCGGACCGGCGAGTCAGGCTCGGTCAGCGCCGACGAGGCGCAGCGCCGACGCTTCACCGCGGCGGCCACCCTACTCAAGACCAAACCGGGGGTCCTCGGCATCCTGGTGCGCGACCGGCGGACCGGCGAGCTCTGGCAGGCAGGGACCACCGACCATCCGATCTGGACAGCCTCCACCATCAAGCTCGCGATGGCCGTGGGCCTGCTGGAGCGTGCCCGCGCGGGCGAGATCACCCTCGACGCCACCGCACGCCGGCAGATCGCCGACATGCTCAACGTCTCCTCCGACGACGCGGCGACCGCCCTGTGGAACCGCTACGGCCGCGACAGCCAACTCACACGCTTCCAGCAGCGCTACGGAATGACCGGGCTGACCACCGTCGCCGGCTACTCGCGCTTCTGGGGACACCTCAAGTGCACGGCGGACGATCTACAGCGGTTGATGTCGTACGTGCTGGACCGCCTCAACCCGACCGACCGGGCCTACCTCCTCGACGCGATGCGCTCGGTCGGCGCGATCCAGCACTGGGGCATCTGGGCGGCCGGCGCCGCACAGCAGCCCGGCACCAAGAACGGCTGGTCGATCGAGCCAGACCCGGGCGGTAAGCACTGGGTCACCAACACCGTGGGATTCGCCGGCGACGGCCAGCGTTATGTCGTCGCCATCATGTACCAACTCCCACCCGGCAAGACGATCGACGCGGGGGTGCACACGGTGAGCGACCTGGTCGCCACCGTCTTCGGGGCGCGGACCCCGGCGCGGGTCACCGTGCCGGACCCCAGCACCGGAGTCTGAGGCTGCCGGCCCTGATCAGCGGAACGGGCGCGCGACGATCGCGAACAGCGTCCGGAGCAGCACCACCACGCGGTACACCGCGTACACGATCCACCCGAGGAACAGGGCGGCGGCGGTGGCGAGCAGGGCACGCCCCACGTAGCTCGTCTCCTCGACCACCAAGCCGCCCGCGATCATGACGGTGGCCACGACACCGAGCAACACGACAGCCCGCCCCACCCCCTTCGCCGCCTCCCACAGGGCGGTCGCGGGTGCGCGGGCCGGCACGGCTCCCGATGGGGGCAGGGTGGGCGACGCGACGGATGCCGGGGCCCGCGCCGCCAGTTCGTCGAGTTGCCGACCCGCGGCGCGGTCCCGCTCGTCGGCGGAGCGACGCAGGACCGCCTCCAGTGCCCGCAGGTCGTCCCGATCGCGGAGCAGCCCGGTGCGTGGATCAGCGAGGAGCAGCAGCGGCACCGGAGGCCCCTCGTCAGCCGAGCGCGCCAGCACCCACGCCTTACCGAAACCGCTCAGCTGACCCGGTTGCCGCACGTGGACGATCCCCGACAGCAGGCTGATCGGGGGTGCCGCCGGGTCAGGACCGATCACGAGGCCGGCGCCGTCGATCATCGCCTCCCCGTCGACCAGATCCCGGCAACCCTCGGTGAACTGCCGCACCCCTGTGGTGACGACGCCGACCACCACCAGGGACACGACCAGCACGAGGACGCCGAGCAGTTCGTTACGCGGCGCCACCGCATCGATCAGCAGCAGCGGAGGAACGAGGACGAACAGGTACCAGCCGGCGAACAGCAGGGCCCGACGCCGGTCCAGCCACCGCACCAGCCGGGCACGGTCGGGCTCGTCGGGAAAGCGCCGCAGGGGGACCGCGTCGGTCGGCAGGACCGGTTGTCGACACAGGTCGTGCAACAGGTCACCCGCCAGCTCCGCCAGGTCCCGCGCGAACTGACCCTCCTCGTAGTCCACCTCGCGGAGTGTGAATAGTTCGATGGCCGCCTGCCCGTCCACCGGGCTCTTCTCGGGCAGCGGGACGCCCAGGCGCACCCCGGCAGCCGGCACCAGCAGCAGACGCGGACCCCGCAGGGTGCGCCGGCCGACAGCCGCCGGATCGTCGACGAGCACCACCGCGGCAACCTCGTCCCACCGCAGGTGGCGTTTCAGTTTCGGGGTCCGCACCGACAGGCCCCGCCGGTCGACGTCGACGCGGAACGGCGACACCGCGTCCCGCACCAACCGGCCACCCAGCGCCAACCCGAGCGCCACAGCCGCCGCGCCCAGCACCAGGCCGATCCAGGCGACATCCAGCAGCTGGTACGCGATGACGACAGCTCCGGTGAGCAGCAGCACCCCGAAGAACAGGAGGACAACACGGTCGAAGTACGGTTGCCGTACCTTCACCGCCTCATCGTCCAGCACGAGGTCAAGGCGTCTGTCGCGCCGGATTGCGCCATCATCGGCCCGGCGGCCTCACCGCTCGGGTCGAGCCTGACTTGTGTGCCGCTTCGGACGCCGGGCCCGGGACAACCACCCGAGGAACCGGGCGTGCATCGCGGTCGGGTCCGGGCGCAGGCCCAGGCCGTACACGTCATCGATCGCCTCGTGCATCGACGCGGCCAGGTAGAACGCCAGGGCGATCGAATGGCCGTAGAACTCGGCCGCGAGGTCGAGCCAACGGATTGCGTACTGGGGTGGGGGTCACCCAGCAGTCGGACGATGCATCGTTCCAACGCGCGGTTCCCGCAGAGAGTAAGCGATGGTCGAATTCCGTTGAAGCATGAGGGTAGAAGGTGGGACCTGTAATGGTGGACCGGTCATGCGATCGGTCCACCATTACGGCTAGAACAAGTGAATCTCTCTCGTCTGCCCGTCTGGGCTGACTACACGAATCGACTCGCCCGCATCAAGCATGCGTTGCACCCACGCATACAGTTGAACCGCGCGATTTATCGTCTCGGTTTTGTTGTCGCCCGTCGATCCACTAACCTCTTCCAGCGCAACCATTGTGCGTGGAAGAAGGTTCACCGTTACCTTGGTCAAGGAACCTCCGTGACCCCGAGTTGTCGGCGGCTTAGGTGGGGCCAAGTCATCCTTCGGCAGGGCGGGTTGCGGTTCGGCGACTTGGTCGCGGTTAATTGCTACGGTGCCTTCTGGTGCGGTGACTGTGGGCATTGGTTCTCCTCTTGTCGACCCCCCACCCGGAAACCAGCTCTGCCAAGCTGTCCCCGAAACCGGGTGAGGCGCTCTGCGGGGAGGGCCGGGGCGTGTTTCGCGTAGCGACACGACCACTCGCGGCAACGAATGATCATCTTGCTACCTCGCGGTACTACTTTGCCGGACGACTGTCCTGCAAGGCAAGCCCGAACCATATGCTATACGGCTCCCGGCTGGCTCCGTGGGGATAACGAACCAGTCCTGCCCTGGTTCCGGGCCACCCCCCACTGGCAGGCAAATCCGGACGCGGCACGCACGTGGTACGGTACCGCCCGAGATCGATGGCTGATCAAGACCAGCTCCTGCACGTACAGAAGCTGGTCCCGATCAAGTTGCCGGCGCAAGTCGCATCAGGTGAACCTTCAACCCGAAGGACAGGTTCATGCCAAGCAGGAACAACGGTAGATCGGCGCCGACCGAGGTGGACTTCACCACCACGGAGCGCCAGCCCGACCCCTCAGACGAGCGGCGCGGGCACCTCAAGATCCATCTCAAGGGGGTCGAGTGGGAGAGCGGCAACCTCTCCTCGGCCGCTGTTATCGCAGTCGTCGGGCTCTTCCTCGCGGGCGGTATCGCTGGCGGAACCGTCCTGGCTACGCACAATCTGCCCGGTGATACCGCCCCTCTGCTTCTCGGAGGCGGCACCCTCGTCGTATTGATCATCGCCGCCACGATCATTCTGGCGCTCAGCCAATCAGAGGACCGACGGCGTCAGAGAACGCAGCGGGGCTACAACCGATCTTCGGAAAGGGGCAGTCGGGGCAGGCCGAGCCGGAAGCCTGGTAGGCAGGGGCAGCGGCGGGACCGCTAGGAGTCAGTGCCACTCCTGCCCAGCCGGGGCAGAAAAGCGGCCCTGAACTGAGGTGAGACAACCGCTGAACGGACTGTTCAGGCCCCTCGGCGGGGCCTGAACAGTCCGTTCAGGATCCGCAACAGGCACGGATGCCGCACGTGCACGCCCCCGTGATCCCGGCGGACGCCGGCCCCCACATCGGGCTGTCCGGGCCGTTCGCTCTGACGCTCGCCAGCGACGGCACGTGGGTCGGGCATCTCGAAAATCTGTACGTCGACGACATGGATGCAGTCGCGGCTGCCTGCGGCATGGCAACCGTCGAACAAAAAGATCGGGGACATGAGTTCGAGGTGGTCGACCCTGACGGCAACCGGCTCCGCATCGGGGCACTCCCCCGATGAGCCGACGGAAGCTTCATACCGCGTTGGCATGCCGACCGGAGAGGGGATGCGCCTAAATCGGGCTGGACGGGCAGGTAGTTGTCCAGCCCAAGCCGTCGCCGGTTAGTTGGCGTCAGACACGACTGCTGGCCTCGGCCATGGCATCGCGCATGTCGGCTGTGTGTTGGTCCGCGAGGTCCGACCGGCCGTGGTATTGCGCCGGGGTGTTGTGGAACAACGCGACACGCCACGTCCCGTTCTGCTGCACCGCGACCAGCGACTGCACTGCGTTCACCGCCGGGTTCACATCTGTTTGGCCTGGTGGGACCATCCCGACCCGCGCTCTCAGCAGCGCAACCGCGTGACCGAGTGGACGCACCTCCTGCACTCTCCACACGTACGAGGCGGTCGGGTGGTCCGTGAAGATCGGCGCCAGGTGCCCTTCCAACTCCGACGCGCTGACCTGGCTGCCGTCGAAGCCGACAAGCGAGGCGTCGTCGGCGAACAAGGCGGCATACCGGCGCGCGTCGCGGTCGTTCCAGGCGGTCAGCAACTCCTCATAAAGCCGCTGTACGGCAGCGCTTTCTTCAGCCATGCCTCTCATCCTGCCACCCAGGCTGACGGCGGACCGGCCAGCGCCATGCCGTACGCCTGGCGTCCAGCGATTCCATCAATGCCGGGGGACGGGCTGGTCCGATGGGGGGACCCCTCCCGCCGTCATCGAGGGCGATACTCGACGAGGCGCGTCGTCGCCCGGTTCTGGTTCGAGCGGCAGCGCCCACGCGGAAGGAGTACCGGTGAGTCAGCCGTACCACGCAGTCGCCGCATGGCGTGCGGCCGGCGAGGCTGGTGACGCCGCGGCAGCGGTCGCCGCTCTCAGCCCGGAGGTCACACTTGTCTCGCCGATCACCGAGCAATTCACCTTCCAGGGTCGCCAACAGGTACGCGACCTGCTTGAGGTGGCCCTGACCGCGATCGACGGCATCACCTACACCGACCAGGTCGCCGAGGGCCGTACCGTGGCGCTGTTCTACGAAGCCCAGGTCGACGGCCGGCGCATCTGTGAAGCGCAGCGGCTGCGCCTACGCCCGGACGGCCTGATCACCGAGATCACGCTCTTCATTCGCCCGCTGCCGGCGCTGACCCGGCTGATGACCAGGCTGGGGCCCGAACTGGCCGGGCGCAATGGACAGCCCGGCCTTGCCCGGCTCATCCCACTCGCCGCCGGAATGTTGCACTCGATGGCCGACACCGGGGAACGGCACATCGTGCCGCGCCTCGATAGCGGTCCCCGACGCACGGGTGTGCGACCCGCTGTGGATAGCATCGTTTGTGCCAGATCTCCACGTACTTCGGGTGTTCTGCGGTCCCGGCGGTCAGCCGAGGAGGTCTACGCGCTGCCGGTTCTGCCGCCCGGTGACGGGTGACTGTACGCGTGGGCGTGGCAGGACCGGGTCGCCAGTCGGACGAGGATGAGGCCATCGGAGCGTCCGTGATCGTGCTCACCGCCGAACTGGCCGCGATGCCTATCCGGGCGGCCGCCGCGTTGCGTGGGTCACTCGATCAGCTCTGCGCGTACCCGATCAGCGTCCGGCCGCGGCACAATACCGGAATTGCCATGCAGCTCTCCTGACATAGCTAAAGTCAAGCTTCGACTAGACTGTGTTAGAGAAGGATTGGTCTAGAGGAGAAACGGGATGTTCACCTAGGTCACATCATCCTCGGAACCCGCTGACATGAAACCTGGAGATTTGGCGTCAAACGATTTTGGCAAATCTCCGCCAAAGTCATAGGCCATGAGTTCCGCAGGTGAGACACTCGATTCTTTTAACAGCCTCAGAATGTAATCCCGAAGCTCTTGGTAGTCTTTCCGATCCTCGTCCCACCTGGTGGATGAGATGTATCCATTACTCGAAATTACCGTTGTGTCCCTGGCCTCCCTGTACTGCTTACCGTAGGCCGCAGCACAGCTGTCGAATGACTCGTGTTGGACCATGTCGGCGGGGGTCGGGTTGACCTGTACGTACCTTAAGTCAGCTATCGCTCTAGAGGTTAGCATTCGCTGCAAGGCTCTCACGACAATGCGATCAAGTGGAGATCCGACATTCTTCAGGATCTGCTCGGCCAGCAATTCGATCCTGCTATTAACCTGCGCGAGCATTTCTAGACTGTCGGCCATCTGCCGCTCCTCGGCTCCCCGCTTCAAGAAGGCATGCATCATGCCGGCCCACTGCTGCCGTAGATAGCTTTCGATGTCGCTGAAGTTTCGGAACGGTGCGATTGCGTTGTTCTGAGCCCGGGTTTGGACCTCTTCGATAAACTCGAATATTTTCGGGCTATCAGCATGGGGAAAAGAGACGTGCGCCAAGACCTCTGGGCGGGACGCGTTTGCACGGTACAACTCGAAATCGTTAGCGGTTCCCTGCTCGACAAGTGCGAATACGGGTATGTGCTGCTTGATTGCTGTCTGGTACTCGCCGTTGGTCACAGACTTATCACTATCCCGCGCAAGACTTCCGTATCGACCCCCGATAATCAATACAAAGAGGTCGACGTTCGGAACTTCCTTGAAACAGGACTCGGAAGCGCTAGTTGCCGGATCGTAAAAGACCGCCCCGTCCTCACTTAGGACGGCGCCATAACCCAGCGCTTCAATCATTCGCTTGAGGCTCTCACGAATGTAGCGGAGGTCGTAGAAAGTGGAGCTCACGAAGACGGTAGGGGATGCCATAGAGCGATTGTTGCATCGGATGCTCCGTGACTGGATGCTTGGAGCCTGGCGAGTCGCGGGGCGCTAGTAGTTTGAGGAGGAATGCCCGCATTGCCCGGGGTGCTGCATAGTTGATCGGCAACCCCTGGCCGGTCAACCTAGCAACGACGGCCCCGACATGGGTACACAGTTGCGAACTTACAGAAGATAGCCCCCAGGCGGCCGACGCCAAACTTGTGGAGCTGATTGAGCATGTCGTCCGGCTTCGACATGCGCCCCGACCCGATCATCGACTCGGGGGCACAGCTTCCGCTACATGTAGCAGCCGCCGGCATGTTCGAAGAAACCCTTGCCGAGGATAGCGCCTTGCCTGACACGTATGCGGGAGGGCAGCAGGAATTGATTGACGCGATGCGTGCCGATCTGGACCGTCTTGATCGGGCCATAAAGCAAGGCGCAGGGGAGGACGAGGCAGCTATTGGGCAACAAGACCACGCGCGCCCTCAGGCCGTCTCAGGTCGAACCTTGACGGGGCGAAGATCCCACCGCAGAACCGCCCCGGATGGGTGGTCACTTGTGATCACCCGGTAGACGTGACCCGCCGCCCGCTCTCCCCGATGCCGCATCGAGTGGTCACCCGGACGAGTCTGGCCCTCAGATACAACGCTCTCACGGGCGCGGTTCCGGAACCCCAGCCGCAGGCCCGAACAGGCTATCGATCGCGTTTCGGGTGTGTTCCTCGCGGGACGGCATCAGCGCAGCTTGGTCGCGATATGTCGGGCACAGTCACGTGGAAGGCTGCCGCTGGCTCGCCAGGTCGCCATCCCCCAGCCAGAGCCTTGCGGACGACTGCCACGACCGTCGACGGAAGTACAGGGACGGGCGGGCCGCCGAACCAGTTGCTCGGATGGTCCTGAGGCATGCTGACCAGCAGCACGCTGCCCTTGCGGTCGGCTTGCTCGATGGCGAAGGTAAGTGGTCGCTCGCAGAGTGCCTGGTCGTAGGTCGGCTTCCCGCGCACTCGCCACCGGTAGACGATGCCGTCGACCGTGGTCAGCCTTGAGCCCTTCCTGGTCAATGCCATGCCGATCCCCCTCGCGGTCGATTGTGGGGCCCGTCAGGAGGGTGAGACGGTCGGAGTCGACGCCGGGTCGTAGTTGGCGTCGGATCGGAACAAGACGACGCCGCTCGCCGAGTCCAGCAAGTATGAGGCTGACACGGCCGAGCCTTCCTCGCCGTCGCTCCAATCCAGGCCGGTCCCACCACGCCACTCCGGTTCGGCGGGCAGCCAGGACGACAGCCGCGGGTGTGGCGCGACATCGTCGGGGATGTCCACGTCCAGGGCAGTCGTCAACTCGGTCAGCCTGGCAATGTCGGCCTGCGCAACCCGGACCGCGCCCTCACGCACCAGGAAGAGGTCGCCAACGTTGAAGTCGCAGCGGCCGTTCTCTGTCCACTCCCACCAGTGGACCTCCAGGACCCGACCCAGCGGTCGCAGCTCCGACTCGATCGGCGCGGCTTCGGTATGCACGGATGCGTCGACCGTCACCTCCGGCTCGGCGCAGCTGAACGGCATAGAACACCCGCCCTGGGACATCGACAGTGCGCCCAGGGCAAGAATGCCCACCACACGGCGCCTCACGTCACCACCAGGACGAGCACTGTGGGTAGCGAAGGGTCGATCATCCGACCCAGCGCAGCTGAGGTTGCCACCTCGCCGTCAAGCCATTGCGAGACCGCCCAGGGCCACGGATACCCGAAGTCCGGTCGACCCACCGCGACCGGTTGCGGGATGGCCAGCGGTAGGTGCGGGGCCAACTGTGGCAGCCACCGATACTCCTTCTCGGCCTGCCTGACGGCACCGGCGTGCCGAGGCAACCGGACCGCAAGTTTCTCGCCGATCCGATGGATGACGTGGTCGGACCCACCCGGCTCAACCAGGCGCAGCGGCAGCCCGGCCCACTGTGGGAACTGTGTTTCGATCAACCGTTCGACAAGTACGCGGTCGATTCGAGGTCGGACAATCACCAGGGACGGCTCCTACCGGGAGGGAAATCATGACCAGGAGAGCTCACGACTGATCACCTGTCGACCGGTTTCCCATAGGTACTCGTCAACGATCAGCTCAGAGCCTTGATCACGGCTCTGAGCTGGTGGGCGACGGACGAGTCGACCTGTACGCCGGACTATGGCCATTGTCCCTCCGACTGAGGCCATGGGCATGAATTCCGGTGGCAGAGGGGAAGCCCAGAAGGCTACTCTCAGTTCCCGCCGAGGGTGAACAATGCACTACAAGCTCATCCACTTGAACGAGAGGCAATACATATGACCAATGAAGCATCATTGCGCTTTCCCCGATCCTCGCAGTATTCGCTTGACTGGTTGAAGTCGTGCGTCAGCGGGGGAGCCAACTCGCTTTGGCTCACAGAGTGGCTCACTCAGCAGATGCCTCTACAAAAAGGAATGAGAGTTTTGGATCTCGGCAGTGGCCGCGGAGCTTCGTCGATCTTCATGAGCCGTGAATTCGGTGTCGAGGTGTGGTCGGTGGACCTGTGGTTCGGAGCAGATGAACGCGCTCTGCGAATTCATGATGCTGGTCTTGACAAGAGCGTGTTCGCGTTGCATGCGGACGCGAAGTCGCTGCCGTTTTCGACGGGCTTCTTCGATGCCGTGACCAGCATCGACTCGTTCATGTACTTCGGGACCGACGACCTGTTCGTGAACTACCTTGCGCGCTTTGTCAAGCCAGGCGGTCTGATAGGAATTGCCAATGCCGGCCTGATGCAGGAGATTGACGGACCCATTCCTGATCATCTCACCGGCTGGTGGGAACCAAGCATGGCCTGCCTGCACTCCGCCGGCTGGTGGTCTCGGCACTGGCAGCGCAGCGGAGTAGTCGCGGTGGAGGCGGCCGATGCAATGCCGGACGGATGGAAGAGATGGCTGGAGTGGCAATACGCTGTCGCCCCTGACAACAGCGCGGAAATCGGGGCTTTGAAGGCCGACCAAGGCCGCAACCTTGGATATGTCCGAGCCGTGTGTCGCCGCCTACCGGAGGCTGCACTCGACGAACCAATCACGTCCATCCCTGTCGACTACGAATACCGTCCTATTGCAGCTGATTAACCGCAGTGCCTCTCGCCAGGGCGGGGGGCGCAGCATGCCTCGTTACGGCGTGGGGCCCTGATATTGGGATTGCCTTGTTACCACCCAACTCCAACGACACCTAACAGACGACCAGCTCAGAGCCTTGATCGAGGCTCTGAGCTGGTGGGCGACGGACGAGTCGACCTGTACGCCGGATTCTGTGCGCGGCGCGTACCCCGGAGGGTGTGCGCCGGCGGCGGCCATCCATCTCGGCCTGCCGTTGCCGGCAGGCTCCAGCGGCCTACCCGCAGACATCGGGCGGGCAGCCCTCAAGCGTCTGCGCCGGGTCGTCATCTTGCGGTGACGGCCCTTGCTTGGCCTTGCTCCGGGTGGGGTTTACCGAGCCACCCCGGTCACCCGGGGTGCTGGTGGGCTCTTACCCCACCGTTTCACCCTTACCGTCCCCGTTGGGGTCGGCGGTCTGTTTTCTGTGGCACTGTCCCGCGGGTCACCCCGGGTTGCCGTTAACAACCACCCTGCCCTGTGGAGTCCGGACGTTCCTCGGCGGCGGGCCGAAGCCCGCCGACGCGACCGCCCGGTCGACTCGTCCGTCGCGCTCCCATCCTAACGACGTGATGGGGAGGCCCCGTTCCGCCCCGGCCCGGCTCGGCCGATGACGATGGCGGATCGGCGCGACCGGCAGACGGAGGCCGGATCGTGCGGGGCGGCCTGCTGCCGGCCACAGGGACGATTACCCGAGGGCGCTCAGGCGCGCCGTCCACGACGCCACGTCGGCGACCGTGGCGTTGCCACCGCAGAGCACGAGACCCAACCGGGCATCGTCACCCACCCGCTCCCGTACCCGGCGGGCGGCCGGCAGCAGGCATCCGGCGGCCGGCTCGGCCCAGACCTTCGCATGCTCGGCCAACTCCACAGTTCCCCGCACCGCCTCCGCGTCGGAGACCACGAGCACGTCGCTGACCAGGGCAGTCACGTGATCGTAGGTGAGCTGCGAGACGGTCGGCGCGCTGAGCGTGGTGACGATCGACGACAGCGGCACCTCGACCGGCCCACCCTTGGCCAGGGCCTGCGACATCGCCTGCGCGCCCTCGGTCTCCACGCCCCAGACCCGTACCCCCGGCCGGCGTGCCCGCAGCGCCGCGGCCACCCCGGAGATCAGCGCCCCGCCGCCGACGCTGACCAGTACGTCGGTCAACTCACCGGCGTCGTCGGCGAACTCCAGTCCGACAGTGCCCTGCCCGGCGAGCACCACCGGGTCGTCGAACGGGTGCAGCAGGGTCAGGCCGTCCTCCCGCAGCCGGGACATGAGCGCGAACGCGGCGGACATGCCGTCGGTCAGCTGGACGTCGGCACCGGCCGCGCGGGCCACCTCGATGGCACGCGCCGGTGCCGTCCGGGGCATCACCACGGTCGCCGCCACGCCCAGGGCGCCGGCCATCACCGCGACCGCGATGCCGTGGTTGCCGCCGCTGACCGCCAGCACGCCCGCCGCCCGCTCGGCGTCGTCCAGGACGAGCAGCTTCGCCGCCGCGCCACGTGCCTTGAACGACCCGGTACGTTGCAGCAGCTCCAGCTTGGCGGTGACGGGCACGCCGAGCAGCTCGGACAGGCCGGGGCTGGGCACGGTGGGCGTGTGGACCACATGGCCGGCGATCCGGTCGGCGGCCGCCTCGATGTCCGCGAGCTCGATCATCACCGAAGCGTGCCACAGCAGCGGGACAGGCCGACCCGCGGATCAGGAGCAGCCGATCGTGCGGGGGGCCAGGCGGCCGGGCTAGCCTCGTGGGGCTATGGATCTTTCCCACGCGGCGCTGCTACTCGCCGCCGGTCTCGCCGCTGGCACGGTCAACGCGGTGGCCGGTGGCGGTTCGCTTATCACTTTTCCGGCGATGATCGCGGTCGGGTTGCCCCCGGTTCCGGCGAACGTCAGCAACTCCATCGCGGTGTTCCCCGGTTACCTGGCCAGCGTGGCGGGCAGCCGGATGGACCTGCCGCGCCCCCGGGCGCTCGCCACGCTGATACCCACCACGATCGCCGGCACGATCGCCGGAGCGTTGCTGTTGCTGGCCACCCCGGCCCGCGCGTTCGAGCTGGTCGTACCCTTTCTGGTCCTCGGCGCGACAGCGGTCCTGGCGTTCCAGGACCCGCTGCGCCGGCTGGTCGGCCACCCCCGGGACCTGTCGCCACGCCGGCGGACGGTCACGGTGCAGGCGATGGTGGCGCTTGGCGCGGTGTACGGCGGTTACTTCGGTGCGGCACTCGGGGTGATGCTTGTCGCCGGGCTGGCCCTGGTGCTGGACGCGACGCTGGCACGGGTGAGCGCGATCAAGAATCTGCTCTCCGCGTTGGTGGGGTTGACCACGCTCGTGGTTTTCGCCCTGTTCGGCCCGGTGAACTGGGCGGCGGTCGCGGTGGTCGCGCCGGCCACCCTCCTTGGGGGGTACGCGGGCGCCCGGCTCGTCCGCCGGCTGCCGCCGGTGGTGCTCAAGACGCTGATCGTGGTGTTCGGCACGACGATCGGCCTCTACCTGCTCTGGCGCGCCCTGAGCTGACCGGCGGCAAAGCCAACAAGCCTGCGTCAGTAGGCCTCGCCTACCGGCTCCTCGACGGCGTTCTCGGCATCGGCGGCGGCGCGGTTCAGGCGCGACCAGAGCACCCGCTCGCCGTAGCCGGCCGCCATCACGTGTGCGAAGGCCAGGTAGACCAGCACGCCGACGGCGAGGACCCCGAAGCCGACCCAGAACGGCAGGGCCAGCGAGTGCTCGGCGAGCTTGCCGGAGATGATCGGTGCCGGCGCGGCGGCGCCCCAGCGGACCAGGTTGAACGCTCCGGTGGCGACCCGACGATCGCTGGAGCCGAGGCCGAGCGCCAGGTCGGTAAGGTTGGCGTTGGCCAGCCCCATGCAGAGTCCGGCCAGCACCAGCACCACGAGCGCCTCGGCGGTGGAGTGCGAGGTGGCGAAGAGGACCATGCAGACCAGCAGGCCGGTGATGGCCACGCCGACGGTCTGCACCGCGCCGATCCGGTGGGCGAGCCGGTGGCCGATGACCAGGATGCCGGTGGCCAGGCCGAGGCCCCAGCCGGTGAACGCGAGCCCCAGCGGCACGATGTCCAGGCCGAGGAAGAGCGGCGTGTAGCCGAGCACCACGAAGAACACGAAGTTGTACGCGGCGGTCACCACGCAGAGGGCGATGAACGCCGGCCGGCGGTAGGTGGCGAAGATCTGGCCGACGCGTACCGGGGCCTGGCGGTTGGCGGGTTCGCGGAGTTTGCGGGAGGCCACGCCGAGGGCGAGGACCATGAAGACGCCGCAGACGAAGAACGGCAGCCGCCAGCTGACCTGGCCGAGCAGGCCACCGATCAGCGGTCCGACGGCGAACCCGAGGCCGAGGGCGGTCTCGAAGAGGCCGACCACCCATTCCCGGTCGACGGCCAGGTTGACCAGCACCACCATGGCGGTGGCGAAGAACATCGCGTTGCCCAGTCCCCAGACGCCGCGCAGCACGGACAGCTGCACGATGTTGTCGCTGAACGAGGCGAGGATCGCGGCGAGGCCGACCACGGAGACGCCGGTGATCAGCACCGGTTTGAAGCCGAACCGGCCGCTGGCCAGCGTCGCCGGGATCATGCCCAGGGCCATGACCGCGATGTACGCGGTGAACAGCAACTCGACCTGCCAGGCGCTGACCCCGATCGCCTCGCCGATGGCCGGCAGGATCGGGTCGACGACGGCGATGCCGGCGATGGCGAGGAAGGCCACCAGTGTGGTGGCGTAGATGGCACTGCGGTTCGGTTCGGAACGCCGATCCACTCCGACTCCTCAGATAGCTGTATCGTACAGGTAATTATCCTGTATCATACAGCTATGAACGACGACGACGAAAGCACCCTCGGCCGGATCGAGACCGAGGTGGCCCTGCTGATGCGCTTCGGCGAGGCCACCCGGCGGGCCACCGGCACCGCCGAGCACCGGGTGCTCGACCGCGCGGCGTACGTCATCCTGCGCCACCTGGCCGACGCCGGCCCACAGAACGTCTCGGCGCTCGCCGCCCGACTCAACCTGGACGGCTCGACGGTGACCCGGCAGGTCTCCGCCCTACAACGCGACGGCCTGATCACTCGCACCCCGGATCCCTCCGACGGCCGGGGCACGGTCATCTCCCCCACCGCCGCCGGCCTGCAACGGATGGCCGTCGTGCAGGCCGCCCGCACCCGGCTCTACGGCGACATGCTGGCCGACTGGACCACCGAGGACCGCACCGCCCTGGCAACCCTGCTCGGCCGCCTAAACCAGGCCCTGATAAACCGCAACCACCCCCGCTGATCCGCTGATCCACCCCCGCCCAGCCCCGCCCCGCCCCGCCCAGCCCCGTCGATCTTGCACTTATGGTGGGGGACAAACGGTCTGAATCACCACCTGCCGGGCACCACAACTGCAAGATCGACGCGGGAGACGCCGGGCGCGGGGAAACGGGGCGCGGGGAGACGGGGCGCGGGGACAGGTGCGCCCGGGCACCGACCCACGTCGGCGCCCGGGCGTACGTGCCTGAGGTCAGGCGACCGGTTCGCGGGCCGAGTCGGCGTCGCTGTCGGTGCCCGGGGTGACCCGGGGGTCGCCCTCGTCGGCGAAGTAGTCGTCAGGTGTGGTGCCGTCGACTCCTTCCTCGACCTTCGCGGCCCGCAGCGCGAGCGTCACCAGCGCCGCCACGGCCAGGTTGACCGCCACGGCCACGATGCCGACGTAGATCGTCTTGGTGGTGTCGAACCCGAACTCCGACAGCGGGAACGCCGAGCCGCCGAAGTGCTTCTTCGTCGGGCTGGCCACCTGGTAGAGCATCCACATGCCCAGGCCCATGCCGGCCACCCAGCCGACGATCAGGCCGGTGCGGTGGAACCAGCGGGTGTAGAGGCCCAGCGCCACCGCCGGCAGCGTCTGCAGGATGATCACGCCGCCGATCAGCTGGAGGTCGATGGAGAACTGCGGGTCGAGGAACACGATGCAGGCCACCGCGCCGACCTTCACCACCAGCGAGGTGATCTTCGAGACGTTCGCCTCCTGGGCCGGGGAGGCGTCCCGCTTCAGGTACTCCTTGTAGATGTTGCGGGTGAACAGGTTCGCCGCCGCGATCGACATGATCGCCGCGGGCACCAGGGCACCGATGCCGATCGCGGCGTACGCCACACCGGCGAACCAGTCCGGGAACTGCTGGTCGAACAGCAGCGGCACGATCGTGTTGTTGTCGACCGTGCCCTCCTTCGCGCCGGGCAGCGGCTTCACCCCCGCCGCGATGGCCATGTAGCCGAGCAGCGCGATCAGCCCGAGCAGCAGGCTGTACGCCGGCAGCGCCGACATGTTCCGCTTGATCACGTCGCGGTTCTTGCTGGCCAGCACACCGGTGATGCTGTGCGGGTAGAGGAAGAGCGCCAACGCCGAGCCGAGCGCCAACGTCATGTACTGAAGTTGGTTGTTGCCGTTGAGCAGGATGCCGTCGTTCGGGTTGGGTGAGGCGTCGAACTTCGCGTCCGCGGCGGCGAAGATGTCACCCCAGCCGCCCAGCTTGTACGGCAGGTAGACGACCGCCACCAGGATGACGATGTAGATCAGGCTGTCCTTGACGAACGCGATGAGCGCGGGCGCGCGCAGCCCCGACTGGTACGTGTACGCGGCCAGGATGGCGAACGCGATGATGATCGGCAGGTGCCGGGCCACCGCGTTGTCGCCGGTGACCCCCATCGTCTTGAGAACGGCCTCGATGCCGATCAGCTGCAACGCGATGTACGGCATGGTGGCCACGATGCCGGTGATGGCGATCAGCAGGGCCAGCGCCGGCGAGTCGAACCGGTTGCGGACGAAGTCGGCCGGCGTGACGAAGCCGTGCCGGTGCGACACCGACCAGAGGCGCACCAACACCAGGAAGACCAGCGGGTAGATGACGATGGTGTACGGCACGGCGAAGAACCCGGCCGCACCGGCACCGAACATCAACGCCGGCACCGCCACAAAGGTGTACGCGGTGTAGAGGTCACCGCCGATCAGGAACCAGGTGATCCAGCCGCCGAAGCTGCGGCCGCCCAGCCCCCACTCGTCCAGGTGCGCCATGTCCTTCGGTGCCCGCCACCGGGCGGCCACGAAGCCCATCGCGCTGACCAGGAGGAACAGCAGCGAAAAGACGATGATCTCGGTGAGATGGTCGCGCCACATCAGCGGCCTCCCCGCTTCTTCGTCATCTGGTAGACCAAAGTGGTGGTGCCGACGCCGAGCAGGATGAAGGCCAGTTGCAGCCAGTAGAAGCGCGGGAAGCCGAAGACCCGGGGCGAGTCGCCGTTGAAGAAGGCCGGGATCAGCGGTACGACGATGGGAATGAAGAGCAACCAGTTCCAGGGGCTGTGGTCCTTCGCCCTGGCCGGCGCCGTGGTGGGCGCCTCCGGTTCGGGTGCAGCCATCTGACACACCTCCGGGGAGTCGAAGATCTCGATGTAACGGGCCGGAGGCTACGGCTTTGCGCGGACCGCCACGCGGCCCGGCCGGTGAGTCGTGCGCCGAGCGGCGATCACGGTGCGCCGAATGACGCGCACGCCCAGTAGGACAGCGAGAACCGCCGCCCGGCCACCAGCCCGACGGGCCGCCAAGGGTTGCGGGGTGATGTCACGGCACGAGGTCGGGCCGCCGTGGCTGACCACGAGCCGTGCGGGTGCTTCGTCGACCCTGGGCCGCGGCGACGAGGGGGGTGCGGAGATCAGTCGCGGCGACGATCCCCGCACCCCTCCTCTCGATGGCTGATCGCTGATTGTCCTTTGCTCTGCACCCCAATAGGCACCGGTCGCAGACAGTAGCCGTCGCACCCGCGGGTGCAGAGCAAAGGACAACCCTGAGCTGGCTGGACGCCCTGGTGCCAACGGGCACCCTCGCCGCGTTCTACGAGCTGCCCCCGGCCTACCTGAACAAGCAGCTACAGGCCGTGGGGCCGGGCGGGTTTCCGCGCGGCAGGGCGCGACGAGCCGGTGGGCCCGACCGCCGCCGATCTAGAGCGCGGCGAGGTGGGCGGTGTCGTTGACCGTGCGCACGGCCACGCCGCCGTCGGGCCACATGTCGAGCACCGAGATGCCGGCCGCGTCCAGGAAGAGCCGGTGCAGGAACCCGTCGCCGGCCGCGAGGGCGTCGCGCAGCACCAGCTTGATCGGCGAGACGTGCGAGACCACCACCACGGTCTCCCCGGGGTACGCGGTGAGCAGCCCGGCTGTCACGCGGTGCGCGCGTTCGGCGACGTGGGTGAACGACTCTCCGCCCGGCGGGGCGATCCGGGGTGAGGCGAGCCAGGCGTCCATCTCCCCCGGCCACTGCTGACGCACCTCGGCGAAGGTGCGCCCCTCCCACGCGCCGAAGTCGCACTCGATCAGGTCGTCCTCGGTGCGCACCGGCACGTCACCGCCGAGCGCTTCGGCGATCGCCGCCGCGGTGGCCGTACACCGGGACAGCGGTGAGCTGAGCACGGCCGCGACGGACGGAGCCAGCGCGGCCACCCGGGCGCCGGTGGCCCCGGCCTGGGCCCGGCCGCGCTCGGACAGGGGCACGTCACCGCGGCCGGAGTAGCGCCGCTGCTCGGTGTACTCGGTCTCGCCGTGGCGGACCAGGATCAGCCGGGTGGCGGTGAAGGTCGGCCGTGGCTCCCACGAGGCCGGCGCGGTCGCCGGGTCGCTGCCGACCGCGGGTGTCGCCGGCGGTTGGCCCGCCGTCCGGGAAGAGGTGGGACGGCCGGCGGCGGCGTCCATGGCGGCGTTGGCGAGCGCGTCGGCGTGCCGGTTCTCGTCGCGCGGAATCCAGGTGAACCGGACGGCGGTGAACCGGCCCACCAACCCGGCGGCCTGGGCGGCGAGGGGCCGCAGGCCGGGGTGCTTGATCTGCCACCGGCCGCACATCTGCTCGACCACCAGTTTGGAGTCCATCCGGACGTCCACCTCGGCGGCACCCAGCTCGGCGGCGGCGGTCAGGCCGGCGATCAGCCCCTGGTACTCGGCGACGTTGTTGGTCGTCGTACCCAGTGACTCGGAACGCTCGGCGAGCACCTCGCCGGTCTCCGGGTCGAGCACCACCGCGCCGTAGCCGGCGGGGCCGGGGTTGCCCCGGGACCCGCCGTCGGCCTCGACGGCGACCACGCGCGGCGCCACGACCTACAGGCCCGACTCGTTGGTGCGGACCATGATCCGGCGGCAGTCCTCGCAGCGGACCACGTCGTCCGGGGCCGCCTTGCGGATCCGGGCGAGGTCGGCACCGGACAGCTCCAGCCGGCACCCGCCGCAGCGGCCCCCGGTGAGCAGCGCGGCACCGAGGCCGGTGTCCTCGCGGATCTTGTCGTAGAGGGTGACCAGGTCGCTCGGGAGGTCGGCGGCGAGCGGCTGACGGGCCCCCCGCTTGAACTCCTCCTCCTTGGCGATCTCGGCCAACGCGTCGTCGCGGCGCTGCTCGGTCGCGGCCCGCTTGTCCCGGGTGTCGGCCAGCCGCTGCTCCACGCCGTCCAGGACGCCCTGCGCGGTCTCGCGCTGCTCCATCAGCTCCAGTTCGGCGTCCTCCAGGTCGCCCTGGCGCCGGTTCAGCGAGACCAGCTCGTGCTGGAGCGCCTCCAACTCGCGGGCCGGGCCGGTGCCGGCGGCCAGCCGGTTCTCGTCCTTCTGCTTGCGGGCGCGGACCTGGTCGACGTCCTTCTCCAGCCGGGCGATGTCCCGGTCCAGGTCGTCGACCGCCACCTGGGCGCGGACCCGCTCGTCCTCCAACGACGACAGCTCCCGGGCCAGCGACTCCAGCTCGGCCCGCTCGGCAAGCGTCCGCCTGCGGTGGGCGAGCTGGGCGAGGTTGGTGTCGATCGCCTGGAGGTCGAGCAGGCGGCGCTGCACCTGAGGGTCAGCCTTCACGGTCGGGCTCCTTGTCGTCCACAACGGGTGCGGCGGCATGCACGGTCCACGGGTCGGTATCCAGGTCGGACACCAGCGTCTCGACGCCCAGCGCCTCCCGTAGGAGGGCGGCCAGGTCGTCCAGCCACGGTCGTTCGGTCGCCCAGTGGGCGGCGTCGATCAGGGCGGGACCATCGGCGGCGAGGTGCTCGCCGGCCGGGTGGTGCCGCAGGTCGGCGGTGAGGAACGCGTCCACCCCGGCGGCGGTCGCGGCGCCGAGGAAGCTGTCCCCCGACCCGCCGCTGACGGCGAGGGTACGAACCATACGCCCGGGATCCCCCGCGGCGCGAACTCCCCAGGACGTGACGGGGAGCACGGCGGCCGCGTGTCGGGTCAGCTCGGCGAGAGTCATCGGCTCGGGCAACTCGCCGACCCGGCCGAAACCCCGGTCGTCGCCGTGGGCGGCCGAGCCGGGCGCGGGCCGCTGCAACGGGCGCAGCCCGGTCAGCCCGAACCGGGCGGCGAGGGCGTCCGAGACACCCGGGGACGCCACGTCGGCGTTGGTGTGCGCCGCGTAGAGCGCCACCCCGGCGCGGATCAACTGGTGGATGATCCGGCCCTTGAAGGTCGTCGGCGCCACCGACGAGACCCCGCGCAGCAACAGCGGGTGATGCGCGACGATCATGTCCACGTCGGCGGCCAGCGCTTCGGCGACCGTCTCGGGCACCACGTCGACCACGCAGAGCACCCGGTGGACCGGGGCGGTCGGCTCGCCGAGCACCAGGCCCACCCGGTCCCAGTCCTCGGCCCAGACCGGTGGATAGCGCCGTTCCAGCTCGGCCACCACGTCGGTCACCGTGGGGACGGATCTGCTAGTGCTCACGGCGGGCCAGCTTACCGGCGCGGGGGCGGCCCAGCGGTGACGCCCGGCCCGGTCGCGCCGCGCCGTGGCCGCTAGGCGGCTCCCACGGCGACGGCGTGCAGCGCGGCCAGCGGCATCGCCCACGGGAAGGCGTGCAGGTGTTGCTCCCCCGTGCCGGGCGGGTGCAAGGCGACCACGTCGTCACCGAAGAGCACCGTGACACCCCACTCGGCCAGCCGGGCCAGGCCGGCGCGGAACGCCGGGTGGGCGGCCATCGCGACGTTGGTGTACGGCACCGCCACGATGGGGATGCCCTTGCCCTGCGCCTCGACCAGCAGCCCCAGCGCGAGTGTGTCGGCGATGCCGGCCGCCCACTTGTTGACCGTGTTGACCGTCGCCGGGCAGACGATCATTGCGTCGGCGGGCGGCAACACGTCCGGGTCGTCGGGATTCTTGTAGTGCGTCCGCACCGGGTGGCCGGTCTGCCGGGCCAGGGCGGTCTGGTCGACGAACTTGGCGCCGTCCGGCGTGACGACCACGCAGACGTCCCAGCCGTCCTGCTGCGCCAGGTCGACCAACTGCCCGACCCTGCGGGCCAGCGGCGAACCACAGGCGATGACGTAGAGCACCGCACGGCGTCCGCTGCTGCGCGCTGGACCGGCCATCACACCGGCTCCGCGGTCATACCCCTACTCCCATGTGCTCAGCCAACTCCGCTACCGGAGAAGGCGGCGCACCACGTGTGCGACGAAGGACGTCCGACATCACCTCGTGGGCGATCGGCCGGCAGCGGATCTCCGACGGCGCGAGCCGATCACCCATCAGCAACATCTCGCCGGCGTTCGCCACGTCGCCGACCTGGGCGTACCCGCGGGCGATGTCGAGCAGGTGGTGGGCGCGGCGTTCGGGCAGCAGCGCGTTGAAGGAGTGCTCCGCGATGCGGTGGTGCACCTCCACCGCCCGACCCCCGTCGCCCAACTCCACCGCGGCGGCGGCCCGGTGCAGCTCGACGTTCGTCGGGCCGAACGACGTCCAGTAGTGGTTGTGGTCGCCACCGAGCAGGGTCGCGGCCTCCTGGGCACAGTTGATCAGGTCGTCGACGCTGGCCGAGTCGCCGATGCGGGACGCGGCCATCGCGCCCTGCAGCAGCAACATCCCGTAGACGGAGAGCCGGGCCGGAGTGACCTCGTTGCTTCCGCCGGGTGCCAGCCGGTTGGCGATCTGGACGTTCAGCTCCAGTGCGGGGCGGGCCCGACCCATCGCGGCCAGGGCGTTGCACACCCGGGTGGTGGCGATGCCGGCCAGCAGGGGGTCGTCGGCGCGCTGGGCCACCGCCATCGACCGGTCGGCGGCCAGCCAGGCCAGCTCGCACTCGCCGAGCTTGCGCAGCACCGAGGAGGCGATCTGGTAGACCTGGCCGAGCAGGTGGGCCGCCTCGGCGGCCCGCTCACCGCCGTAGGCGGCGTCGGCCGCCTGGGCGTCGCGCAGCAGCTTCGGCAGGGCCCGGGTGAGCATGCCGTAGCGGCCGTACTGGTAGGTGAGCCAGGCGTGGTTGACGGCCTTGCGCAGGTCGTCCAGCGGTGGCGGACACGGCACCGCGTCGAAGTACGCGCTCATCGAGTCGTAGCGTTCCAGCGCGGCCCGGATCTCCTGCACCTCGACCTGGTCGATGCAGTTGAGGGCGTCGGCGCGTCGCTCCGGGTCCTTGCCCATCAGCAGTTGCACGTCCATCTGGAGGATGTCGGCGATCTCGTAGAGGACGGAGAACTTGTCCAGCCGGCGAACGCCGCGTTCGACCTTGTCCACCCAACTCTTGGACTTGCCGAGCCGATCGGCGAAGACCTGTTGCGACATCTTGCGGCGCCCTCGCCAGTAGGCCACTCGCCGTCCTATGGGTAGCTCGTCCATCTGCCCATCCTCCTCTGCCGCCGCCGATAGATCGAGCGGGGGCGATGTCAGCGGGTGCGACGGCCGCCGTTCACGTTCAGGTTTTCGCTGGTCGCACACGATGTACGTCAGTCGAACGGCCAGCCCTCGTACTTTCGTGCAAGTTGCACGAGCCGTTCGTCAACCTCAACGATCGTGGGTTACGGCAGTGACGGTGCTCGACATGCGACCTGGCGACCGCCGGGCCCGACGAGGGGAGATGGCACACATGTGGGGGAACGTCGGACCGCGCGTAGCCGAACTGTCACCACTGGAACGAGTCCGGCTGCGCAGGGTCGCCATGCGGTACGCCACACACGGATGGGAGGTCACGCCAGGGGCCTGCCTGGCCCGCAGTCGCTTCGTCTGTGGTCGGGCCGGTTGTCCCACCGTGGGCTGCCACCCCGCCCTGGAGAACTGGGAGTTGGCCGCCAGCGCCGACCCGGCCCGGGTGGCCACCTGGTGGCGCAACCGTCCACACGGGGTGCTGCTGCCCACCGGCCGAACCTTCGACGTGCTGGAGGTGCCCGCCCACCTGGGCCGGCACGTGCTCGACGCGGTGCGGATCCACCCGGCCGGCACCGGCGTACGCGGCCCGGTGCTTGTCACCCCCACCGGGCGGTGGATGTTCCTGGTCCGCCCCGGCGACCCGCTCCGGCCGGAGTTGGAGCACTGCTTCCACGTGGTCCGACACGGGCCGGGCTCGTGGATCCCCGCGCCGCCCACCCGGCTGCCGGAGGGGACGGTCCGCTGGGCGGTCGCCCCCGAGCAGGCCCGCTGGCAACTGCCGGACTCGTACCTCGTACAGAACACGTTGATCGGGGCGCTGCGCGCCGCTGGCGTGACCCTCGCCCCCGACCTGCTCCCCGGTCACCTGCCGCTGCCCCGACGAGGCCGATGAGACCGGCCCGACCGACGATTCGATCCGGTGCCCGACAGCGTCGCCGGGGCGCCGGTCCTCGTTGACAGGAAGACGGCGCGAACGCGCGCCACGAACGGGGGAACGATGTCCACGAACGACAGGGCGCCTCATCCCGGCGGCACCGAACCGCCCCGCCGTAGCCACCGACGCCACCGGTGGGCCGGCACCCGACCCTCCGGCTCGCGCCCCGGCCGCCCACGCCCCACCGGCTCCCGCCCAGCCGGCACCCACCGCCCAGTCCGCTAGAACAACCCACCCCACCCGCCCCACCCCCCGCGCGGGGGGTGGGGCGTTAGGTGGTTAGGGGTAGGCCGGCGGAATGGTATTGGCGGGCGTCGTCGGTCACCACCGCATGGGTGTGGTCGTCCAGGCCGCTCAGCCAACCCAGACCGGCGGTGCCCATGGCCAGGGCGGCGGTGGCGTACGCGTCGGCCACGCCGAGGTCCGTGCCGACCACTGTCACCGAGCGCAACCCGCTGGCCGGGGTGCCCCGGCGTGGGTCCAGCACGTGCCGGCCCCGCTCGTAGACGCCGGACGTGGCCACGGCCAGGTCGGTCCCGGTGAGCACCAGGCAGGTCGCCATGGCGTCCCAGGGGTGCCGGATGCCGATGCGCCACGGTGCCCCGGTCGGGGACACGCCCCGCACCCGCAGGTCACCGCCAGCGTTCACGCAGTGGTTCACGGCACCGGCGGCGAGCAGGCGGTCCGAGGCGACCTGGGCGGCCCACCCCTTGACGAAACCGGACGGGTCGAGCCGCCCGGTGGCGTACGCGTCGAAGAACCCGTCGGTGGCACCCCACAGGTCGGCGCAGGTCTCCAGCACGAACCGCAGATCCGCCGACGCCTCGGAGAGCAGCACCTCACCCCGGTCGAAGCGGCACACCTCGCTGTCCGGCTGGTACGTGCTGAACCGGGCGTCCACCTCGCGCATCCAGGCGAAGACGTCGTCGGCCACCTCGGACAGGGTGGCCGGCGGCAGGTCGTCGGCGAGGTCCAGGGTGATCGCCGTACCCATGATCTGCTCGACCCGGCACAGCCCGGGTCGGATCAGCGCCGCCGGCACGTCAGAACGCCTGCTCGATCGCGCCCCGCAGCGACTGCTTGTAGGAGTTGCTGGTCTCGGTGGCACCGGAGACGGTGTTGACGTTGGCGCTCTGCTTCTGCACCACCTCGCCGCCGCTTCCGTCGTACCGGCCGCTGACGTCGTCGCTGTGGATGTCGGACTCACCCCCGCTGGGCAGCGACAGTGCGACGGCGTCGACGATCCGGCTGCCGGAGACCACGATCTGCACCTGCACGTACCCGTACTCGTTGTCCACGCCCGGCCCGGTGATCCGGCGGGTGGTCGGCTGCGGCGCCTTGGTGGTGGGCCGCGGCGCGGTCGGAGCCTTCGTGGTGGTGCGGGGGGTGCTGGGCGGCCGGGTGGTGCTCTTGGTGGGTTTGGCCGACGACGGCGCGCTGGGCGCCACCGACGGCGTCGGTGCCCCGGCGGGCGGTTCGGCGGCGGCGCCGGGGGCCGGGGCGGCGGCCGGGTCGACGTCCTGTGGGGTGGGGTCGACCGGTTGGGCGGTCGGCAGGTTCTGGGCGACCTGGGTGGCGGCCGGCGACCCCTTGAACACCACGAGCGCGGTGGTGCTGGCGGCCAGGCCGGTGATCGCGAGCAACGCGCGACGCATCTGATGCCTTCCTACAACTCGAACGTGGCCAGGTGGATCTGCCGTCGGGGCACGCCGGCCCTGCGCAGCGCGCGCACCGACTGTTCCACCAGGCCGGGTGGCCCACACAGGTAGACGTCGCGCCGGGCCACGTCGGGCACCAGTTGACGCAACCCGTCCGGGCTCATCAGTTGACGGGGGCCGGGGTCGTCGCGGGACCCGATGACGTACCAGACCGAGGTGTCGCGCTCCTGCGCCAGCCAGTCCAGCTCACGGCTGAGCAGCACGTCGGCGGGGGTGCGGGCCCGGTAGATCAGGGCCGCGCCTGGCGGCAACTCCTCCAGCATCGCCCGGATCGGCGTGATGCCGCTGCCGCCCGCGATCAGCAGGGCCCGCTCGCGGACCCGGTGCGCGGCCGTGAAGGTGCCCGAGGGGCCCTCGGCCCAGACCCGGGTGCCTGCGGTCAGGTCCCGCAGGTCCCCGGTGTGCGCGCCGACGACCTTGACGGTGAGTCGTAACCAGCGACCGTTCGCGGCGGCGGAGACGGAGAACGGGTGCGACTGCCACCAGCAGCCCCTGGTGAGGAAGCGCCAGCGGAAGTACTGGCCGCCGAGCATCGCCAGCCGGCCGAGCCGTTCGCCGGTGAGGTAGATGGAGATGGTGTCGGGACTCTCGGCGACCACGTCGGCGACCCGCAGTTTGTAGCGCAGGTTGAACGCCAGCGGCGCGAGCACCCGACCCCAGAGCAGGGCGGCGACCACCAGCACGTAGAGCGCGATCCAGCCGGTGCGGACCGGACCGGGCTTGTAGAGCTGCGCGCCGTGGGTGAACTGGTGGCCGAAGCCGAGCAGCAGGATCAGGTAGCTGGACAGGTGCAGCAGGTGCCACAGCTCGTAGGGCAGCGCCCGGCGGATCGCCCGGATGCTGCTGAGCCCGACAAGCATCATGATCCCGGCGGCGACGAACGCCGACACCATGTCCTCGTAGTCGCCGAGCAGCGTGCCGACCTCGGCGAGGAGCGACTGGTTCCGCAGGTCGGCGTAGCCGACGATGATCAGCGACAGGTGCGCCAGCACGGCGACCAGCAGGGTGGCACCGACGTCGCGGTGCCAGCGGGCCATCTGCTCGCCGCCGATCCACCGTTCCAGCACCGGCAGCCGGCTCATCATCAGCACCTGCACCAGCAGCAGGTAGCCGGCGATCAGACCGCTGATCCGGCCCGCCGCGGTGACGGTGGACGCGGTGCTGCGCAACGAACCGGCGGGGGTGCCCAACCACCACGGCAGCACGCTGGCGAGCAGGCCGACCAGGAGCAACAGGCCGAGCAGCCGCCGGCCGCCGGGTCCGCGCCGGTCCGGGATCTGCGGGGGTACGGGCGCAGCCGACCGGCCGCCGTGCCGGGACGAGGTCCCGGTACGACGGCCGGCGGCGTGGGTGTGCGAATGCGTCACGCGTACAGCTTCATCGGGGCGTACTTCTGGCGGGGGAAGACCTTCTCGACCTCCGCGTTGGTGAGCCCGAACCGGCCCTGGGCCACCGCGCCGTACACGTTGAACATGTTGTTGTACTCCGGCACGTCACCGGAGTCCAGCTTGTCCAGACCGTTCCAGTCGCCGAGCAGCGAGCCGGCCAGCTTCTTGCCGGAGAGGATCGTGACCACCCCACCGTGCCCGTGGTCGGTGCCGCCGGTGTTGGAGCCGACCCGGCGGCCGAACTCGCTGGACACCATGATCGTCACGTCGGCGGCCTGCGGGCCGAGGTCGGTGAAGAAGGCCGCCATCGCGCTGGCCAGCTCGTTCAGCCGGCGGTGCAGCTGGCCGCCGGCGGCGGTGCCCTGGTTCTCGTGGGTGTCGTAGCCGCCCATCCCGACGGTGGCGACCCGGACGTTCGCGCCGCCCTTGATCAGCTGGGCGAGTTGCTTGAACGAGTTGCCGACGCCCTCGTACTTGACGCCCTCGGCCGGCTCGTACGGCTTGGCGGCCAACTGCTGGGCGGTGGCCAGCGCGCCCATGCCCTCCTGCACGGCCTCCTCGACCGGGTGGTTGATCCCGGTGAAGAGCCCCTTGATGGCGGCCTCGGTGGCGGCCCGGTACTTCTGGTCGCCGTTGAGCCGCAGCGATCCCACGTTGTTCAGCGACAGCGCGCCGTTGGTGCCCACGAGTGAGCGGGGCAGGGTGCTGCCGATGCCGACGCTGCGGAACGCGGTGCCCTTGCCCAGGTGGTCGACCAGACCGTCGAGCCAGCCCCGGCCGCCGGTCTCGTTGGGCAGGCCACCCAGGTTGCAGGCGTCCGCGGCCTGGAAGTGGCTGCGCGACAGGCGCGGGTCCGAGGTCCCCGGGACAAAGGCCAGTTGGCCGGCCGCGAGCCACTTCTCCAACGGCTTGAACGCGCTGGTCAGCTTGAAGCCACGGTCCAGGGCCAGCGAGTCGTTGCCGAGCAGCAGGTCGGGGCGGGCCTTGGCGAGCACCGGCTCGTTGTCCGGCGCGACCAGGCTCAGCCCGTCCAGGCCGCCGTAGAGGAAGACGTGGATCAGGGTGCCGGTCGGGGTCGCCGCGAACGACGCCGACGTGGTGACGAACTGGGCGGTGGCCAGGGCGGTGGCGGTGGCCGCGGCACCCACGACGAAGGTCCGCCGGGTGACGCCACGACCGTCCTGCTGGGCCTCCTCCAGGTTCTCCAGAGTGCGGTAGCGGTCGGCCTCGGCGGCGTTCTCGGCGGCGACGATGTCCGCCTCCGCGCGCAGCAACGCCTCGGCCGGGTTGTCGGCCAGCCGTCGCACGTCGGGGCATTCGGGGTGCAGGGGGAAAGAGTTGTACACAGTCTTCTCCATCGGGTGCCTCACCGGAGGTGGTGCTGGGGGGAAGCGAGGATCGCCCGCGCGACGGCGGTGATGGCCCCGTTGAACGTGGCGTCCACCTTGGCAGTCGCCGGCACACCGGCCACACCGAGGATGAGGGTCTTCTCCCGCGTGCTCAGCAGCTGACCCACCAGCCGCTGGGAGAGCGCGTCCACGTACGCCCCGGCGGTGGCCGGCGGCTTGGCGATCAACTTCTCGGGCGCCGTGTACGTGAAGGTGGTGCGGAAGCCACCGATGATCTCGCCCGCCTCGTTCCAGCCGTTGACCATGGTGCCGGCCGACGTCCAGGCGACGTAGACATCCGGGTAGCCGTCCGGGGTGGGCTGACCCATCGGGAACTGGCCCAGCTCGCGCAGCTTGTCGTGGATCTGCCGCAGGCCCCGGGCGTACGGGGTGCGCTTGTTGTCGCCGTTGTTGTGCTTCGGCGACGGGTCCGGTGAGACGCCCAGGGTGCGGTACGTGGCGACCAGGTACTCCATCGGCCGGCGCACCTTCTGGCCCACGCCGGCCCAGAACTCCGAGGAGCTGAACAGCGCCATCAACACCGGCTTGATCAGGCCGTTGTTGGTGGTGTACGTCTTGGCCAGCCGGTCCACCAAAGACTTCGGCGGGGTGTCCGAGACGAACCGGGTCGCCAGGCTCTGCGCGACGTACTTCGCCGTCGACGGGTGCAGCGCGATGTAGGCGATGTACGCGTCGATCGCCGCGTCGGCCTTCTTCGGGTCCAGCGAGTCGTTGGCGTGGGTGAAGCCGAGGATCTTCACCTTGCCGACGTAGTGCTGTTCCGGCTTGAAGACGTACTTGCCGTCCCGGTCGATACCGCGACCGGTCTGCAGCATGGCCGCCTGCCGGACGTCCTGCTCCTCGTAGCCACCGTCGACGCCGACCGAGTAGAGCTCGAGGTTCTCCCGGGCGAGGTTCTCGTTGATCGCGTCCTTGCGGGAGTCCTTCTGGTTCAGGTAGATCAGCAGCGCGGGGTGCTTGTTCGCGGCAACCAGCATCTCCGGGTAGCTGCTCAGCGCGTACTTGCGCACGACGTCCTGGTCGAACGAGTTGCGGTAGACCTCGCCGCCGTCGAAGTCGGCCGCGACGTGCAGGAAGTCGTTCCAGAAGTCGACCATCACCTCGAACAGCTGGCGCTTGGACCAGATCTGCCGCGCGATGGTGGCGTCGACCATCTCCCGCTCCGGCTGGGCGCCCTGCTCGTTGAGCTGGTCCCGCTGGGTGCGCAACTGCTGCGGGTCGAGCTTTAGGGTGGGCAGTTCGGAGAGCTTCAGCTCGGCCTTGCTCGGCTCGATCTTGTCCGGCTCCAACTGGGCGCGGATCCAGGCGTCGATGCCCTGGCTCTTGATGTCGGCGATCACCGCGGGCGTGGGCCCGAAGGTGGCGCGCCGGGCCAGGTGCAGGATCGGGTCCTTGGACAGCACCGTCTTGACCGTCACCTTTGTCGCCGCCGCGGCGGCGGCCGGGCCGGGCAGGGTCCGTCCACTTGTCGGCGCGTTCTTCTTCAGCGCCTCACCGGCCCGAGAGCCCATGTAGCTCTCGTTCTGCTCGGTGTACGTCCGCACCGTGCTGGGCTGCTGGCCACTGGGCCGCGCCGCGGTGCCGTCGGTCACCGTGCTGCCGGTCGCGTCGCCGGCCGCTGCCGCCTCGTCGCCGAAGAGGCCACGGAACTGCGGGGTCATGGCGATCGCCGCGCCACCGGCGACGACGGCGGCGGTGCCGCCGAGGGCGACCATGGCCTTGCGCCGGCCGACCTTGCGGCCCGGGTCGTCGTCATCGTCGAGGGCGGGCAGTCCGGCACCGGCCGGTCGCGCCGGTGCCGGCCGGCCGAGACCCTCCGGGCCGACCCACTGCGGTCCGCGCGGGCCGGGGGCCGGGTGTCCGGCGTGGGCGTAACCGTCGCCGTACTGCTCGCGCGGGTCGGCCTGGGCGGGGTAGCCGCCCTGGTAGGGGTGGGGCGAGTCGTACCCGTACGGCGCGGGCGTGTGGGGGTCGCCGTAGCCGTCCGCGCTGTGGTGCTGGCGTCCGTCCCAACCGCGGTCGTCCCGCGGTCGACGTGGTGGCACATTCTGGTCGGCCATGTACCAATCCCGATTTCTGATGAGCGCCGAGAACTGCGACCGGCAGGTGCGGCAGGTGCGGCGACTGTTGCCTGAGGGGGTTGCTACGGCAAGGTAGCCAAGCCCTCAGGTGCCTTCAAGGTGGGCCGAACACCCGCAGGAGGGCACTTAAGACAGCGCTCAGCGCGTCGTCGGGATCGGGCGGCGGGCCGGAGTCGAGCGCGGACCCTCCCAGCAGGGCGTACGTGCGGCAGCCGGGCACAGATCGGACCGCTCCGCCGGAGGCGACACGTTCCGCGCCGCCCATCACCACAGACAAACTTAAGGTTTGGGTAAGCCGGACATGAGGTTCACTCGCGTGGCGGAAAAGTAGCAGCAGCGGGTGGGCGTGAGCCGCCGTCACGGCGGGTATGCCGCCGAACCGCTGAACGCGTGAGGGGAAGGCAGCGCCATGCTCAGCAAAGAGGATCAGCGCAGGTTCGACCAGATCACCCGTCAGCTCCGGGAGAGTGACCCGGCCTTCTTCAACCGGCTGGACCACCGGGCCCGGGCCCGCAGGGGCCGCTACCTGATGTTGTTGACCATCGTGCTGTGGGCGTCGCTGCCAGCGATAGCCGTGTTCGCCGGCCGGTTGACCGGCGCGATCTGCGCGGTGGTGCTCGTGGCGAACGCCGCGATCATGTGGCGGTTCCGCCGCCGGTGGACGTGACGGCTCACCGGTCGGCCGGGCCGAAGGCCCGGTACGCACGACGCAGACGTTCCAGCAGCCCCGGCCCGCCGATGGCCGGAGCTGGCGCTCCGAGCTGGCGCAGCAGGAGGTCGGGGCCGGTCGCCAGTCGGGGTGGCCGATCGGGCAGCGGCACCGACGGCATCCAGAACCGGTCCGCCGATTCGGCCAGCGGCGTCGCCGGCAGCCCGGCGAGCGCGCGGGCCGCGCCGACCGGTGCCACGACGTCCACGGTCGACTCCGATCCGTCCGGCTCGGACGGTGGGCCGGCCGGTGCGGGTGGCAGGGCGGCGCCGGTGGCCTCGACGCGCCGGGCGCGCAGCTCGTCGAGCAGCTGGGCGCGGGATCGGCCGCGCCAGTGCAGCAACTCGAACGGGTCCGCGTCAAACGCCTCGGCCAGCAGGTAGAACGTCGCCGCGAGGTGCTTGCACGGCACCGCGAAGTCGGGGCAGTTGCACCGCTGGGTCAGCTCGTCGACGGCGGCGGGAAAGAGCGGCGCGCCAGCGGCGACGAACAGCTCCTCCAACTCGTCGGGCAGGTCCCCGGCGAGCAGCCGGGCGCTGAAGAACGCCTGGCCGGCCAGCTCCGCCTCGATCCGGGACCAGAGCGCGGCCGGGAACGGCTTCAGCGCGATCGACACCTGGTACGGCTGCGGGCGCGAGCCCTGCACCACCGCGCTGACCCGCCCCGGTGCGATGTCGAGCGTGAGCACCTGACCGGCCCGCGCGTACGACCGGCCACGGGTCAGCCGGGTGCCGAGCGCGAAGGACTCCAGCACCTCCAGGAAACGTCGCGACCACCAGGAACTGCCGATCGCGCCCCGGGCGCTGCGCGCCCGCAGACCCCCGTCGACCTTGCGGGGGCGCCCGTAGTCGGCGAACCGGTCGGTACTCGGCTGGCTCACTCCAGCGCTCCGCTGCGCTCCGCGCCGGGGTGAGGCACCACGCTGTGCCTGATGGTTCGCACACTCCGCTCGCTCACTCCACCACCGCCCCGGCCTCCAGGGCGAACAGGTCACGCAACTGGCCGGTGGACAACTCGGTGATCCACTGCTCGCCGGTGCCGACCACCCGCTCGGCGAGGTTGCGCTTGTCCGCGATCAACGCGGCCACCTTCTCCTCCACGGTGCCGGCGCAGACGAACTTGCGGACCTGCACCCGCCGACGCTGACCGATGCGGAACGCCCGATCGGTGGCCTGGTCCTCCACCGCCGGGTTCCACCACCGGTCCACGTGCACCACGTGGTTGGCGGCGGTCAGGGTGAGCCCGGTGCCACCGGCCTTGAGGGAGAGGACGAACAGCGGCGGACCATCCGCCGACTGGAAGCGCTGCACCATCGCGTCCCGTTCGGCCTTACCGAGGCCGCCGTGCAGGAACAACACCTCCCGGCCGAACCGTGCCGACAGGTGGCCCCGCAACATCGCACCGAACTCGGCGTACTGGGTGAACAGCAGCGCCCGCTCCCCCGCCGCCAGCACCTCCTCCAGGATCTCGGTCAGTCGGGCCAGCTTGCCGGAGCGGCCCTCCAACGCCGAGCCGTCGCGCAGCAGTTGGGCCGGGTGGTTGCAGACCTGCTTGAGTCGGGTCATGGTGGCCAGCACCAGGCCGCGCCGCTCGATGCCGTCGCTGGTCTCGATCCGGGCCAGCATGTCGTCGACCACCACCCGGTACAGGGCGGCCTGCTCCGCGGTGAGGTTGCAGACCACCTCCATCTCCAGCTTCTCCGGCAGGTCCGAGATGATCGACGAGTCGGTCTTGAGGCGGCGCAACACGAACGGCCCGGTGATCCGGCGCAATCGCTCGGCGGCCTCGACGTCGCCGTTGCGCTCGATCGGCTCGGCGAACCGCTTACGGAACGTCGCCGCCGGCCCCAGCAGACCCGGGTTGGCGAACTGCATGATCGACCACAGGTCGGCGAGCCGGTTCTCCACCGGCGTACCGGTCACCGCCACCCGCTGCCGGGCGGGCAGCGCGCGGACCGCCTCGGCCTGCCGGGTCGACGCGTTCTTGATCGCCTGCGCCTCGTCCACCACCACCCGGTGCCAGTCGATGCCAGCCAGGTCGACGGCGTCGCGGGCGGCCACCGAGTAGGTGGTGAGAACCAGGTCCGCACCGTGCGCGGCCGCGGTGAACTCCGCCCCCCGCGCGCGCTCCGCGCCATGGTGTACGTGCACCCGAAGCGTCGGCGTGAACCGTGCCGCCTCCCGCTGCCAGTTGCCGACCAGCGACATCGGACAGACCAGCAGCGTCGGCCCGGCGTCCGGTGGATCCCCGGCGAGCAGCGCGAGCAACTGCACGGTCTTGCCCAGCCCCATGTCGTCGGCGAGCACGCCACCCAGGCCGAGCGAGCGCAGGAAGGCAAGCCAGGCCAGTCCGCGCTGTTGGTACGGCCGCAGCGTCCCCTGGAAACCCGGCGGCGCGTCCAGCGGGGTGAGCCGGCGCTCGACCGCCCCGGCGAGCAGGTCGCCAAGTGCTCCGTCGGCGGTCACCTCCAGCACCGGCAGCGCCCCGGTGGCCTCGCCGTCGGCCAGCCCGAGGCGGAGCAGGTCGGCGACGCTCAGCTCACCCGCCGAGCGGAGCAGACGCAGACCGGCGGCGAGCCGCCCCGGGTCCAGTTCGACCCACCGACCGCGCAGCCGCACCAGCGGGGTCTTCATCTCGGCCAATGCCGCCAGCTCCTCGGCGGACAACGGCTGGTCACCGAGGGCGATCTCCCAGCGGTAGTCGACCAGGGCGTCCAGGCCGACACCTGCTTCGGTGCCACCGACAGTGCCCGGCGCGGTGCGGCTGCGGGCCCGCAGCCGAGCGCCGAGCCGCGCCGACCGGCGCTGCCACCACGAGGGCAACAGCACCCCGAAGCCGGCCGCGTGCAGCACCGGGGCACCCTCGCTGAGGAATCGGTGCGCCCCCTCGACATCCAGGTCCATCGCCTCGGGAGCGGCGGTGCGCAGCGCGGCGTCCAGGTCCGGCCAGAGCCGGCTGGCCCGACCCAGCTCGGCCAGCAGCGTCTCCTGCGGGCTGCTCGTGCGACCGGCCAGGCCGCCGAGCGTCTGCGGCGCCCGCCAGACCTGCCCGGCGTCGACGTGCAGACCGGGCTCGTCCGCCGACTGCAACCCGAACTCCAGCCGCCACCGACCGCCACCGACCGACTCCACCGGCACGATGTCGGCCGGTGCCGGGCGGGTGACCAGGATGGGTTCGGTGATCTCGTCGGGGGCTGGCTCCACCAACCGGAAACTGGCCCGCACCGGGCCGCCAGCGGCGTCCCGCTGCCAGACGTCCAGCTCGTCGCGCAGCGTGGCCAACGCCAGGGGATCGACGGTGAAGTCACGCCGAGGGCCGGCGAGTGCGGCCAACCAGGCCGGTGCCGGGCCGCCCGGCCGCAGTCCCCGGGCCAGCGTGGTGGTCGCCAGAGCAGCCCGCGCGGCGGCGTCGGTCAACGCGTCGAGCGCGTCCGCGACCAGCGCGGCGGCCGTCAGCTCAACCCCACCCAGCTCGGCCGAGGTCGGGGTGGGCGGCACGGCGGCGGCTCGGGTGGCCGGCGGCAGGGCCAACGCCAGTGATCGCGCCCAGCCGGCGTCGGTGCCGGTCAACAGCGGCCGCCAGACCGCACGCGCCGACACCTGCGCAGAACCGCCCGACGAAGCCCCCGCCGCCATGCCCCCGGCCGGCGCTGCGTCCGCCACCGCCCGGCCCGCCGACGCGGCGACGCCGGGGAGCACCCGGCCCCGGGTTACCAGATCGGCGGCGAAGTCGGCCAACTCGGCGAGGTGGCGCAGGGTGGCTCCGGGCACCGCCGGGAGGTCGTCCAGGGCGCGTAGCAGCGGCAGCGCGTCGTCTGGGGCGTACACCAGAACGGGGACCCGCCACCCGGCCAGGGTGAGCCGGCCGCGGGCCGGGGGTGCGACGGCGGTCCGGATCAGCTCGGGTGAGTCGGTGGGCGTGCCGGCCCGGGTGGGCAGGGTCAGCAGCGCGGTGTCCGGGCGGGTCGGCTCGGCGACGTCGCCGAGGACGGCGGCCAGGTCGGCGTGCCCGGCGGCGAAGGGGTGCGGGCGCTCCCGGGGCGGCCGGCCGGGACGGGTCGGCGCTGGTGGCGCGGCGCTGTCCTCGGCCCAGACGGCGAGGCCGCCGGTCGAGCCGTCGCAGGGCTTCCACAGCCCGTGGATGACCAGCACCTGCTCCCCCTCGTCGCCGCCCGCGCCCAGGATATGCGGCCCCGCTGGGCGATCACGCGCCCCACCGGCCCAGGCACGAACTCAACGAAGATCAGGTTCAGATCGCGCCGGACTCGCCGTCGGTCAACTCGCGCAGGATGTCGGCATGGCCGGCGTGTCGGGCCGTCTCCTCGATCAGGTGCACCAGGATCCAGCGCAGCGACACCTCGCCGAGCTGCGGGTGCGGCACCACGTGGTCGAGGTCGAAACGCGCGGCGATCGACCGGGACCGGGCGCAGGCCCGCTCGTACGCCTCGGTCAGCCCGGCGACGGTGTCCTGGTCGCCGAGGGTGAAGCTCGCCACCGCGTCCTCCTCCGAGGTGAGGTAGACGTCGCCCGGCTCGGGAGCCAGCAGGGTCGGGAACCAGTTCCGCTCGACCAGGGTCAGGTGCTTGACCAGCCCGGCGAGCGTGGTCGCCGAGGGCACCAGGCGTCGGCCGGCGTCGGCGTCGGAGAGACCGCGCACCTTGCGCAGCAGCACGCCACGGTGGAAGTCGAGAAACGAGTCCAGTACGGCGCGCTCGTCGCCGGTGCGGGCGAGCACCGGACCGAGCGTCGGATCGATCGTCTGCTCCATCCGCCGACCCTAGCCACGGGCCGGGTCGCCCGCTGCCCCGCTATCGCTGCGGGCGGGCGACACGACGGGCAGGATGGGCGCATGGCTTCATCCGTGCGAATCCTTCTCGTCGGCGGCTCGGCGGACGGGCAGACCATCACCGTCGAACTGGACAGCAACGGCCGTCCACCGCTGACCCACCATCACCTCGGCTCGGGTGGGCTGGCGGGGGCACAGATCTACGAGCTGGAGACCGCCCACGACGAGGCCAGCGAGTGGCGCTACCGGTGGACCGGCCCCGCGGTCTGAGCGCCCACTCAGACCCGGGTCAGGGCCTGGCTGCGCAGGCCCTCCAACACGCCGCGGGTGACCTCCGAGGTGCCCCGCGCCTGCTCGCACACCTCCGCCACCCGGCGGGCGGTGGCCTCGGCGCGTTGCTCCCGCTCGTCCCACAGCCTGTCGACCTCGGCCAACAGCGGCCCCTCGACCTCCCGCTCCACGCCGCGCAGGGCCGGCACGCCGAGCCGCTGGGCCAGGTCGAAGACCTTGCCGGCGTACGGCAGGGGCAGGAACGGTGTGCCGACCATCGCCGCGAAGATCAGGAAGTGCAGGCGCATGCCGACGGCCAGGTCGAAGTGCCGCATCAGCCCGAGTACCTGCTGTGGAGAGTAGGTGCCGTGCAGGATTCGCCCCCGATCGGCGGCGACCATGTGGGAGAGCACCCCGTGGGCGTGCCGGATGTCGTCGCGCTCCATCGGCACGAACAGCACGTACGCGTCGATCCGGTGCACCAGGAAGTCACCGATCTGGGCCAGCAGCCGGTGGTAGCCGTCCACGTCCAGCCGCTCGGCGGCCCGCCCCGGCTCCCGCACGCTGATCCCGACCAGCCGCTTACCGACCGGCACGCCCTCCTCGGCGAGCAGGTGCGCCGGGAAGTCCTCGGGCTGGAGGAGGAAGGCCGGGTCGGCGGTGACCGTGATCGGGTTGAGCAGGCCGGCCTCCTCCAGCACCATCCGGGACTCCTGGTCCCGGACCGTCACCTGGGTCGCGCCGGAGAGCGTTTCCCGGACCATGCCGGTGTCCACCCCGTCGCTGAGCGGCCCGACCCCCACCGCGTACGTGATCAGGGGCAGGCCACGCTCCTGGGCGACCCGGACCACCCGCAGGTAGCGGCGGGCCTCCCGGTCGTAGAGGATGCCGCCGCCGCCCAGGATGAGCAGATCGAGCTGGGCCAGGACCAGGGCGGAGTCGGTACGGCTGACGCCCTCCCAGGGCACCGCCTCGACATCCGGATGGGCGGCCCGGGTGTGCTCCGGGTTACGGGAGAAGACAATGATCCGAGCGTTTGGTTCCTGCGTGCGCAGATCGGTGAGCAGGCCGGTGAGGATCGCCTCGTCGCCGAGATTTCGCCCACCGTACGAGCCGAGCACACCGATGGTCAGTCCGGCGCCATGCGTCATCCGTCGCTCCTCCCCAGGTGCGGTCCGCGCCGGTTTCCCGCTGGGCAGGTGAACAGTCCTGCCGGGGGGACCGTCCTGGGTCACTCCCGGCTCAACTCGCCGCGGTGATCCGCTTCGCCATCTGCTGCGAGGTGACCTCGAAGCCCAGACTCCGGTAGAGCCCGATCGCCACGACGTTCGTACCGAAGACGTTCAGACCCAACTCGGGCACGTTGAGCTGGGCGAGTTCGACCTCGATGAGCTGGATCATCCGGCGTGCGTAGCCGCGTCCCCGGTGCTCCGGATGCACCTCGATGTTGTGGATCCAGGCCTGGCGCGGGGCGGTCGCCGCCGGCAGGGTCACCCAGATCCAGCCGATCTCGGTGTCGTCGACCCGGCCCAGCCGCAGCAGCGCCCCCTCGGTCGCCGCGCCCGCCGGCAGCGACTCCCGGATCTGGCTGACCGACCGTTCGAGGGCCGCCTCCGGGGTCAACCCCCGGTTCACGACCAGGTCCTCCGCGTACCCCTGCTCCAACTCCCCGAGCAGCCGGGTCAGGTCCTGCTCGGTCATCGGTGTCAACGTCAACTCCACCGAATCCTCCCCTCTGTCGTCGCCGGTGAAGAGTGCAGCAGATCAGACCTGGGCGCGCCACCGGGTTCGGTCGCGCACGGGCGCGGGTTTCGGACCTGGGGGTGGGAACGAGGGGTCCGATTGCCGCCAGACGGGCAGTCGGCGCGGCTACATGATCGTTTGCATGATGACACTCAACGACAGGGTCGCCCTGGTGACCGGGGGCTCTCGCGGCATCGGGGCCGGCATCGCCCTGCGCCTGGCCCAGGACGGCGCCGACGTGGCGCTGACCTACCGGCAGGACGCGGAGCGGGCCGCGACAGTGGTGAAACAGATCGAGGCGCTGGGCCGGCGGGCGCTGGCCATCCAGGCCGACGGTGCCGACCCGAGCGCCGTGCGGGGCGCGGTCGACCGGGTGGCCGCCGACCTGGGTCGGCTGGACATCCTGGTGAACAACGCGGCGGTCTTCCTGGTCGGTGCCATGGACGAACTCGGCCCGGCGGAGCTGGAGCAGACCATCGCGGTGAACATCCGGGCACCGTACGTCGCCGTGCAGGCGGCGCTGCGGCACCTGGGCGAAGGCGGACGGATCATCAGCATCGGCAGCAACGTCGGTGAACGGGCCGTCTTCCCCGGGCTGACGCTCTACTGCATGAGCAAGACCGCGCTCGTCGGGTTGACCCGGGGCCTGGCCCGCGAGCTGGGCCCACGGAACATCACCGTCAACCTGGTCAACCCCGGGCCGACCGACACGGACGCCAACCCGGCGGACGGCCCGAACGCGGCGGCCATCAGGGGATTCACCGCCGTCGGCCGCTACGCTCGCCCCGCCGACATCGCGGCCACCGTCGCGCACCTGGCCAGCCCCGAGGCCGGGTACGTGACAGGTGCGGTGCTCAATGTGGACGGCGGCTTCACCAGCTGAGGACCCCGGGCGGCGTCGGATGGCGCCGCGACGCCGCCCAACCTCAACCACAACACCGTTGCGTTAGGGCTGTAGCCAGCGGGTCAACCCGGGACAGGAAGTGCCCGATCTGCGCCTGGCTTGGCGATCATGGAGTTGTGGTGCCGACTTTGGGGGTTTTACGGGCGTTCTGTTACCCACCACAACTCCATGATCGACAAGACAGTGCTGGTTGACGAACAGCCGTTCCACCTAACGCAACGGCGTTGACCTCAACCAGCACCGCTGATCACCAGCTCGCTCGTCGGCTTGACCGGACCGCCTACGGTGCCGGCCATGTCCCTTCGCGCGGCACGCCTGCTGGTCTGGCCCTTCGCCGTGGCCGCACTCGCCCTGCGGGTCTGCGCCGAGCTGTGGTTCAAGCCGCTGACCTGGCGGATCGATCCGAATGGCGTCGCCCTCCTGACGTGGGTGGCCGTCCTGGCCGGCACGCTCCTGGTGCCGTGGGCCGGCTACAACCTGTTGACCAGGAGCAACCGGCGGCCCGCGACCTGGCAGGTGGACGCGGCGCGGAACCGCTTCGTCGCGCCGTCGAGCCCGCGCTGGATGGGCCCCTGGTCGATGGTCCTTGGCTGGATCGCGGCGGCCTTCGTGCAGACCGAACGGATCGCCGGCGAGGATCGCGCACAACTCGTCCAGATACCAGGGGTGCTGGCGCTGGCCATCGCTGTCCCGCTCCTCGTCCTGGGCGGTATCGCGCTCACCCTGCTGCTGAACCGGCCACGCCTCACCCTGGACCGCGATGGCATCACGGCAAAGGGCCTTGTCAGGCGGACCTTCCTACCCTGGGATCGCCTGGTTCCCGGTGGACCGCCTCCCCCGCCCCCGAAGGCCGCGAGCATCCCCCTGGTGCGGGTGCCCGCGGTGCCGGGCAAGCCGCCCTACCCGTATCCGCTGGCGGCCGGACGGCTGCACGTGGAGCCGGGGTTCCTCGCGAACACGATTCGGCAGTACGTGGAGCACCCTGAGCACCGCTCGGCCATCGGCACCCAGCGCGAACTGGATCGGCTGCACGCCACCCTGAGGTGAAACCGGCCGCGTCCTCAGCGGGGCGGATCCTCGCCGGTGAGCCCGTCCACCGACTCCCGGATCAGGTCGGCGTGGCCGACGTGCCGGGCGTACTCCTCAATGAGGTCGACGAGAACCCGGCGCAGGCTCGGCACGCGACCGTCCGGCCACTCGCCCCGCGCCAACTGCTCCGGACCGGCGTCGGTCAGCAGGTCGGCGACGGTGGCCCGGGAACGGGCCACCGCCTCCCGCCAGAGGTTGTAGAGCTGCTCCGGGGTGTCCTCGGCGGCGGAGTGCCAGTCCCAGCCGGGGTTCGCGGCCCAGTCGACGGTCTCCCACGGTGGTCCGGGTGAACGCCCGGCCAGCTTCAGCGAGAAGTAGAGATCCTCGACGAAGGCCAGGTGCTTGAGCAGCCCACCCAGGGTGATCGACGACGGGCCGAGCGTCGCCCGCAGACCGTCCGCGTCGAGCCCACCGGTCTTCCAGGCGAGAGTCGCGCGCTGCCGGTCCAGGGAGCCCAGCAGGGTGGCGGTCTCGTCGCCCGCGATCGGCGGCTCGGGGTGACCGTGCTCGTCGGCGTTGGTCATGGTGATCGAGGCTAACGGGCCGACCGAGGCCGGTCCATCCCGCGTGGACACGAATAGGATTCCGTGGGTGAAGCCACGGGTGGTCCCGGGTCGGGCGAGCTGCTGTTGGCGGACGAGCGGAGCTGCCGTCGAGACGTCAGGGCAGTTCGTAGCCGGCTTCCTCGACTGCGGCGCGCACCTCGGCGATGTCGAGAGGGCGGTCGCTCGTCACCGTGGCGGTGTCGGATTCGACGTCCACCGCCACGGCGGTGACACCGGGAATCCGTTCGATCTCCTCGGTGACGAAGCCCGCGCAGTGCCCGCAGGCCATACCGATCACCCGATAGCTGCTGACGGTCATGGCGGCGACTGCCCTCGGGCAGGCGCCTCGACGGGCACCGAACGGGTCAGCATGTGAGCCCGGCGCATCCGCCCGTCGGCAGCGAACTGCCCGAAGAAGTGGACGTCCACGCTGCCCTCCCGCTTGGAGGTCTGGAAGTGCAGGGTGTAGCGGGCGGCGATCCGGTCCCCGGCCGCGATCGCCTCGTGCACCTCCCACCGGGCGCCGGTCTGGTGCTTGCGCGCCGGGCGCGAGTGTGCGATGAGCTTGGCGCGGTCCATCAGGTGGCCGTCGGCGACCTGCACGATGTCGGGCGTGTGATAGCGGTCGACGACAGTGGCCGGGTCCTCGTCGCCGTGAACCAGCTCGCTCATGAAAGAGGTGAAGAAGTTCGCGATGAACTCCTTCGGGGCGGTGCCGTCGGAAGCGGTCATCTCACCTACCGTTCGGTCGATCCTTTACAGCTTGTAAAATATCGATCCTCGACAACTTTGGCAAGGTGTAAGAGATGAGTGGCTCAGCAGATCGCAACCGCCGCGCCGACGCCCGCCGCAACAGCGGCGCGATCCTCGACGCGGCGATCCGACTGCTCGACGCGCAGCCCGACGCGAGCCTCGACGCCATCGCCGGCGCCGCCGGTGTCACCCGGCAGACCGTCTACGCCCACTTCCCGTCCCGTGAGCAGCTGATGGCGGCAGTCGTCCGACGGATCACCGACGAGGCCGTCGCCGCGATGGACGCCGCCGACCCGGACCACGGACCCGCCACGGACGCGCTCACCCGCGTCCTCACGGCCGGCGCCCAGATCGCCGAGCGCTATCCGGTCCTGATCCAGCAGATCGCGGCACTGCCGGTGAGTCCGCAGGTCGACGAGGAACGCCACGTGCCGGTCGCCGATCGGATCACCCGGGTGATTCGGCGCGGACAGGCGAGCGGCGAGTTCGACAGTGGACTGCCGGCCGGGTTGCTCGCCACGATGACCATCAAGATCGGCCACGCCGTGGGCGAGGAGGTCGACGCCGGCCGGATGACCCGGACCGAGGCCGCCGACGCGCTGCGTACCGTCCTGATCAGGCTGCTGCGCCCCAGCGGGTGATCATGTACGGACGCTAGTCTGATGTGCAACGGCCTACCTGGGAGGCACTGTGACGCAGCGCTCGCAGCCCCAGCAAGGCCGGTGCCCCGTCTGTAAACGTCTCGTGCCCCTCATCGCACAGGGAAAAGCCGCGCGGCACAACGGCACCATTCGCGCCTACGCCCCGCCCGAGGAGTGCCGCGGGGGTGGACAGCGAGCGGAAGCCACGGGGTCACGAGACGACGAAGGCCACCGGTGATCCGGCAGCCCTCGGCGCTCACGTGTCGGAAGGTGGGCGCGGCAGGTTTCGAACCTGCGACCCCTCGCTTGTAAGGCGAGTGCTCTCCCACTGAGCTACGCGCCCGGATCGCCCGTGCGGCGGGCCGGTGGCTGGCAAGCTTACCTTGCTCGCCGCCGACCTCGGCGCACGGCGTACCCCGGTCAGCTTGTCGCTTCGGCGATGGCCTTGCGCCAGCCCTGCTGGTCGCGGGCCTCGCCCGGGCCGTTCATCTCGGCGTAGCGGACCACGCCGGCCTTGTCGATGAGGAAGGTGCCCCGGTTGGCGAAGCCGGCGTTGTCGTTGAAGACCCCGTACGCCTGGGCGACGGCGCCGTGCGGCCAGAAGTCGGCGAGCAGGGGGAACTGGTAGCCCTCGCGGTCGGCCCAGACCTTGTGGCTGAAGACCGAGTCGACGCTGACCGTCAGCACCTGGACGTCGTCGTTCACGTACGCGTCGAGGTTGTCCCGCACCTCGCTCAGCTCGCCCTGGCAGGTGCCGGTGAAGGCGAACGGGTAGAAGACCAGCAGCACGGCGCGCCTGCCCCGGAAGTCCGAGAGTCGGACTTCCTGGTTGTTCTGGTCCTTCAGCACGAAGTCCGGTGCCTCGGCACCAACCTCGATGGGCATGCGTGATCTCCTCGGGGGTCGAGTCGGGGGGAACGGCACCAGCCTGCCACCCGACGGTGCGGACCGCCGGGCCGGCGAAACGGCGCGGGCTACTTCTTGGCCTTGGCCCCTCGGCGCAGCACCAGACGTGCGCCGCTCCAGTCCCGGCCGGCGTTGACGGTCGAGGTCTGCTGAAGGCCGGCGGTGGGCGCGGACTCCGCGACCTCGCTCGGCTCGACGTGCCCGTCACGCCCCGCCTTCGGGGTGAGTAGCCACACGACCCCGTTGTCGGCCAGCGGGCCGAGGGCATCGACGAGAAGTTCGAAAAGGTCACCGTCGCCGTCGCGGTACCAAACCAGCACCGCGTCGACCACCTCGTCGGTGTCCTCGTCGACCAGCTCTCCACAGCGGTCGGTCAGGGCGTCCCGGAGATCCTGGTCGACGTCGTCGTCGTACCCCATCTCCATGACGACCATCCCCGGTTCCATTCCGAACCGGTCCGCCAGGCTGCGTACCCCGTCGGCGGCCTGACCAGCGGTCGCGCTCACTGTCGCGTGCCTCCTCATCTCGTCCCTGCTCGCGGCGTCGGTGCGACGCCGTCAGGCAAAGTCCACACACTTGTGCGTCCGCGCGCAAGTGGCGCACCGGGTGCAACGGAATTTACCGTGCCAGCAGCGTACGGGCACCGTCGGTAATGGCTTCCGCCGAGACCAGAACATGACGTGCTGCTGGACCTAATGGTACAAACGAGTCAACTCCGGCCACGCGCCGCGCGGCACCGACATATCCGGCGTCGACGAGCGCGGCGATCACCCCCTCGCCGACCCCACCGGAGCGGCGCGTCTCGTCCACCACCAGCACCCGTCCCGTCGCCGAGGACTCCCGGATGATGTCGGCCACCGGCAGCGGGGCCAGCCAGCGCAGATCCACCACCCGGATGCCCACCCCCTCCTCGGCGAGGACCGCAGCGGCCCGCAGCGACATCCGCACCCCGTTACCGAAGGTGATGATGGTCAGGTCGTCGGCCGAGCCGACCCGGTAGACGCGGGCCCGACCGATCGGCACGTGCCCGGAAACCCACGCGCCCGGCTCCGGGTAGGCGGCCAGCCACTCCCCGTCGCCCTCGGCGTACAGGTCACGGGTGTGGTAAAGCGCGATCGGCTCCACGAACACGCAGACGCTGCCGTCCACCGCCGCGCTGGCCAGGCAGGTCCGCAGCATGGGCGCCGCGTCGTCCGGCCGCGCCGGCACCGCGACCACCAGACCTGGCACATCCCGGAGTACGGCCACCGAGTTGTCGTTGTGGAAGTGCCCGCCGAAACCCTCCTGGTACGCCAGCCCGGCGACCCGGACCACCATCGGATTGCGGAACGCCCCCCGCGAGAAGAACTGCATGGTCGCCGCCTCGCCGCGCAGCTGGTCCTCGGCGTTGTGCAGGTACGCCAGGTACTGGATCTCCGGCACCGGCAGCATCCCGGCCAACCCGGCCCCGAGGCCCAGCCCGAGCACCGACGTCTCGTCCAGCAGGGTGTCGAAGACCCGGGCCGCCCCGAAACGGTCGCGCAGCCCCTTCGTCACCCCGTACACACCGCCCTTGGCGGCCACGTCCTCCCCGAAGATCGCCATCTGCGGGTGGTCGAGCATCCCGTCGGCGAGCGCCGCGTTGATGCTCTGCGCCAGACTCATCGGGCCGGCCAGTTCCGGCGGCTTACCGCCGAACGCCTCGACCCGGGCGCCGGCGCCCGGCCCGCTGGCCCGCGCCGCGGCGTCGGCCACCGCCCGCGCCACCCGCACCGGACGGCGTGGGGCCAGCGCCGACACCACGTCGGCCGCGGAGCCCAGCTTCGGCTCGCCCAGCACCTCCTCGGCCAGCCGGCGTACCTGCCAGCCGGTCTCGTCGTACCGGGCCAGCAGCTCCTCGCCGGTGGCCACACCGGCGTCGACGAGCAGCCGCGCGGTGGCGGCCACCGGGTCCCGGTCCAGCTCCTCGGCCAGCTCGGCCGTGCTCCGGTACGCCGACTCCGCGTCCGCACCGGCGTGTCCCATCAGCCGTACCGTGCGCAGGTGCAGCACGGCCGGCCGCCGGTTACGGCGCACCCAGGCCGCCGCCTCGGCCGCCACCGCGTACGTCTGCACCGGGTCGGCCCCGTCCGCGCTGAAGTAGCGGATGCCCGGCTTCGCCCGCAGGGTCGCCTCGACCCAGCCCTCCGGTGAGCGGACGCTGATGCCCAGCCCGTTGTCCTCGCAGACGAAGAGCACCGGGATGCGCAGGCCGGCGTGGTCGTACCAGCCGGCGGTGTTGAACGCGGCGGTGGCGGTGGCGTGGTTGACCGAGGCGTCGCCGAAGGAGCACACCACTATCGCGTCCGGGGGCCACGGAACGGACGCGGGGCCCGCACCGCCGCCGACCCGCACCCCGGCCCCGGTACGCCGCCCGACGCTGTCCAGCCGGCGCAGCCGCTCCACGGCCAGTCCCATCCCGACCGCGCGGGGCAGGTGCGAGGCGATCGTGGAGGTGGTCGGCACGATGGCCAGGTCGGCCCGGCCGAACACCTTGTGCCGGCCGCCCGCGATCGGCTCCTGACTGGAGGCGACCATCCCGCGCAGCACGTCCCGGGCCGCGTCCTCGTACGCCGCGAACCCGCCGACCGCCGACGCGGACCCGGCGGGATCACGCTCGGTCGCCTCGCGGCCAGTCGACTCGGGGTCGGTCGCCTCGGGGTCGGTCGCCTCGCGGTCGGTCGGCCGGGACTCGGAGCGCTCGAAGTCGGCCGGCACGGAACCGGAAAGCACAGACCCGGTAAGCACTGAGCCGGACGGCACAGACCCAGACGGCACGGAACCGGACGGGACGGACCCGGACGGGACGGACCCGGACGGCTTCGGGTCGGCGGTCGCTGCCGAACCCACGGTCGCTGCCGAATCGGCGGCGGCCTGCGCGGCGCGGACGCAGTAGAAGGCGCCGGAGCGGTAGTGCAGCAGCGCCGGATCGGTGGGGCGCAGCGCGGCGGCGACCGCGGCGTTGCCCTCGTGCCCGGCCGAGCCGATTGTGTAGAAGCCCTCGCCGAAGCCGCGCAGCCAACGGCCGGCCAGGTCGAGCTGCCGGCTGGTCACCTGCGCGTCGAACAGGTCCAGCACCTGCGCCCCGGTCAGTGGGGCATCGTCGCTGACCGGGTCGGCGGGGTCACGCCGCCGCACCGCGGCGGGCAGCGCCGCCAGCGTCTCCCGGAACCGGTCGTCGAGATCTTGCGGGGTCGTCACGTGGGACAGCATTACCGACGAGAGCCAGTGTCGCCCAGTGGGACACGGCTGGCGCCTGTCGACTCACTCCGGCCCGCAGGGCTCCGAACAGTCCTCGTCGGACATCTTCCGGACCAGGTCACGAAGGGTGCTCAGCTCCCGGTCGGTCAGCCCGGACAGGAGTCGGGAGTCGGACATCACCTCGGTCACCCGGTCCCGTTCGACGCGTCCCCGCTCGGTCACCACCAACGTCTTCTGCCTGCGGTCCGCCGGGTCGGTGCGGCGCTCGACCAACCCGACCTGCTCCAGCTTGTCGACGAGGATCGTCACGTTCGACCGGTCGCAGCCCAGTCGACCGGCGAGGTCACGGGCGGGCAGCGGGTGGTCCGGGTCCAGTTCGCGCAACGCCCGGGCCGCCGCCGGGGTGAGCCCCAACTGAGCGAACGCGACGCCCTGCCGGTGCCGCAGCGCGGTGATCACCTGCGTCATCCGACGCACCACATCGTCGGCGAGGCCAGCCCGATCCACCGGTCCACCGGTTGCGGGCCCCGCCTCCTGCGTCACGTCCACATCGTACGCACGGCGCCCGGTCGCGGAGCTCGGCGATCGGGTTCGCGCACGCCGCCCACCGCGGCGACGCCGCCCGCGCCGGGACCGACCGGAACGGACCAGGAGCAGTTCGCCCATCCGTCCGGTGGCGACGACTGCACCTCGGTGCACGTCTCACGCCGACTGTGCCGGGACTTGCTCACCGGCCGGTCGGCACCCGCGGTGGTGCACCTCGCCTGGCGGTGGTGCACCGGCCGACACCACTAGAACGAGGATCGAACACGATCTTGGCGCGGTCAGCCGGGGAGAGCGGTCAGCCGGGGAGGAAGGAGAAGCGGACCTGGCGGGTGGGGTTGTCGCCGTTGGTGTCGACGAGACAGATCGACTGCCACGTGCCCAGCGCCAGACGCCCGCCGAGCACCGGCAGCGTGGCGTACGGCGGGACGAACGCCGGCAGCACGTGATCCCGACCGTGGCCGGGTGAGCCGTGCCGGTGCCGCCAGCGGTCCGTCGTGGGGAGCAGGTCGTCCAGCGCGCTGAGCAGGTCGTCGTCGGAGCCCGACCCGGTCTCGATGATCGCCAGGCCAGCCGTGGCGTGCGGCACGAAGACGTGCAGCAGGCCGTCGCCCTCCCCGGAGACGAACTGTTGGGCTTCGGCGGTGATGTCCCGGACGGTCGGCCGGGACCCGGTCTGGACGGTGATCACGTCGCTGCGCATACGTCGCATTCTGCCGGAGAGCGGGGTCAGTAACTGCCGCCACCGCCACCCGAGTCGCCGCCGCCGGACCAACCGCCACCCGAGTCACCGCCGCTGGACGAGCCCCCGCCGGAGTCACCGCTGGACCAGCCCCAGCCGGACCAGCCTCCCCCGGAGTCGCCGCCGACCGGTTGCGTACCGTCGGAGCGGTCGTGGTCGCCGTCGCGCTGGCGGTCGACGTGCCCGCTCCCGGCGTCCCCGGCGGGCATCGGGTAGAGGGGGTACCCGGCGGCGCCGTCCGAGTCCGGACGGCGGCGACGGCGACCTCCGTCCTGGCCGCTCACGCGGGCCGCGCGGCTCGTCTGCCGCAGCAGGACCACGCCGAACACGACCAGCAGGGCCCCGAGGGCCATCAGTCCCACCGTCGGCCAGGTGTTGCCGGCAGCGAGGGCGAACACGCCGATGACCAGGCCCGCCACCCCGACAACGATCATGCTGGCGGCAATCGCGACAGAACGTCCGTTCATGGTGCCGACGGTAGGAGTGCCGGTCAAACCGCTCAGGTTTCACCGGGCCGTCGCGTTAAGTTACCGGCGGGTACCTGTGTTCAGCATCGCGTCCGGGGGGCCTAGACGTGACGAGGGGTGCCACCAGGGGGCAGGATGGCGCTAGAGACCTATCCCACACACAACCGAGGGAACGCCTGTGGCTACGGAACGCAAGCGCCCGGTGATCAGCGACGGCCTACCGAGCCAGCTTCCGGACATCGACCCTGACGAGACAAGCGAATGGGTCGAGTCGCTTGACGGTGTCATCGACGAACGCGGAGCCAAGCGCGCCCGCTACGTCATGCTGCGCCTGCTGGAGCGGGCCCGTGAGCGCCAGGTCGGGGTTCCGCCCCTGACCACCACCGATTACATCAACACCATCCCGTCCGAGCGCGAGCCCTGGTTCCCGGGTGACGAGCACGTCGAGCGGCGGATCCGGGCGTACGTCCGGTGGAACGCCGCCATGCTGGTGCACCGGGCGCAGCGCCCGGAGATCGGCGTCGGCGGGCACATCTCCACCTTCGCCAGCTCCGCGTCGCTCTACGAGGTGGGCTTCAACCACTTCTTCCGGGGCAAGAACCACCCGGGCGGTGGCGACCAGATCTTCTACCAGGGCCACGCCTCCCCCGGCATGTACGCGCGGGCGTTCCTGGAGGGGCGGCTCAGCGAGCACCAGCTCGACGGGTTCCGCCAGGAGCTGTCGCACCCCGGTGGTGGGTTGCCGTCGTACCCGCACCCGCGGCTGATGCCGGACTTCTGGGAGTTCCCCACCGTTTCGATGGGCCTCGGCGGTCTGAACGCGATCTACCAGGCCCGGTTCAACAGGTACCTGCAGCACCGCGGCATCAAGGACACCTCCCAGCAGCACGTCTGGGCGTTCCTCGGCGACGGCGAGATGGACGAGCCGGAGACGCTCGGCGCCATCGGCGTGGCCGCCCGCGAGGAGCTGGACAACCTCACCTTCGTGATCAACTGCAACCTGCAGCGGCTGGACGGCCCGGTACGGGGCAACGGCAAGGTCATGCAGGAGCTGGAGGCGTTCTTCCGGGGTGCCGGCTGGAACGTGATCAAGGTCGTCTGGGGCCGCGAGTGGGACCCGCTGCTCGCCGCGGACACCGACGGCGCGCTGGTCAACCTCATGAACACCACGACCGACGGCGACTACCAGACCTACAAGGCGGAGTCGGGCGCGTACGTGCGGGAGCACTTCTTCGGCCGGGACGCACGGACCCGCAAGATGGTCGAGCCGCTCAGCGACGACGAGATCTGGAACCTCAAGCGGGGTGGGCACGACTACCGCAAGCTCTACGCGGCCTACAAGGCGGCCACCGAGCACACCGGTCAGCCCACAGTCATCCTGGCGAAGACGATCAAGGGCTGGACGCTCGGCTCGCACTTCGAGGGCCGCAACGCGACCCACCAGATGAAGAAGCTGACGCTGGAGGATCTGAAGACCTTCCGCGACCGTCTCTACCTGGACATCCCGGACAAGGCGCTGGAGGACAACCCCTACCTGCCGCCGTACTTCCACCCGGGTGAGAAGTCCGAGGAGCTGGCGTACCTGAAGGAGCGGCGCGAGCAGCTCGGCGGTTACCTGCCGTCCCGGCGGACCAGCACGAAGCGGCTGGCCATCCCCGGCCCGGAGCGGTTCGCCGACATCAAGCGCGGCTCGGGCAAGCAGAAGGTGGCCACCACGCAGGCCTTCGTCCGTCTGCTCAAGGACGTGATGAAGGACAAGGAGTTCGGCAAGCGTTGGGTGCCGATCATCCCGGACGAGGCCCGCACCTTCGGTCTCGACTCGATCTTCCCGACCGCGAAGATCTACTCGCCGCACGGCCAGCGCTACACCTCGGTCGACCGGGAGCTGTTCCTGTCGTACAAGGAGTCGACCTCCGGGCAGATCCTGCACGAGGGGATCAACGAGGCCGGTTCGGTGGCCTCGTTCACCGCGGCCGGCTCGGCGTACGCCACGCACGACGAGCCGATGATCCCGATGTACATCTTCTACTCGATGTTCGGGTTCCAGCGGACCGCCGACGGGCTGTGGGCCGCGGCCGACCAGATGGCCCGGGGCTTCCTGCTCGGCGCCACCGCGGGTCGGACCACGCTCAACGGTGAGGGCCTCCAGCACGAGGACGGGCACTCCCTGCTGATCGCCGCCACCAACCCGGCGGTGGTCGCGTACGACCCGGCGTTCGCGTACGAGATCGCACACATCCTGGAGCAGGGCCTGCACCGGATGTACGGGGACGCGCAGGAGAACGTCTTCTACTACCTGACGGTCTACAACGAGCCGACGTTGCAGCCGGCCGAGCCAGCCGACGTGGACGTGGAGGGCCTGCTCAAGGGCATCTACCGCTACGCGCCGGCCCCGCAGGTCGACGGCCCGAAGGCCAACCTGCTGGCCTCGGGCACCGGGATGCAGTGGGCGCTCAAGGCCCAGCAGCTGCTCGCCCAGGACTGGGGGGTGGGCGCCGACGTCTGGTCGGTGACCTCGTGGACCGAGCTGCGCCGCGACGCGGTGGAGACCGAGGAGTACAACCTCCTCAACCCGGGCGCCGAGGCGAAGATCCCGTACATCCAGCAGAAGCTGGCCGACGCGGACGGGCCGAAGGTCGCGGTCAGCGACTTCATGCGTGCCGTACCGGATCTGATCGCCCGCTGGGTGCCCGGCGACTACACGTCGCTCGGCACGGACGGCTTCGGCATGTCGGACACCCGGCACGCGCTGCGTCGGCACTTCCACGTCGACGCGGAGTCGATCGTGGTAGCCACGCTGCGGCAGCTCGCCCGCAGCGGCGCGGTCGCGGCCACGATCCCGGCCGAGGCCGCCAAGAAGTACGCGATCGACGACGTCAACGCCGCCCCGGTGGGCGAGACCGGCGGCGACAGCTAGACCCCAGCACCATCGACGAAGGGCCCGACGCTGCGCGCCGGGCCCTTCGTCATGCCTGCCCCCACTTGCACCCGTCGATCATGCAGTTGTGGTGGTGGACGAAGCGCTTGAATCGCACCTTTCCCGGCACCACAAGTCCATGATCGACGCCAAGCTGGGGCGGGGGTGGGGGTGGTGTACGGAGCGGCGGTGGTCCGGGGGCCCTGGCGGGGATCCGGACCACCGCCGTCGCGGGTGACGCCGGGAGGATGGGCGCTCGTCAGCCGACGGCGGCCAGGTCGGTGAGCCGGGCCAGCGAGTCCTCCAGGTCGGCGCCGACCCGACGCAGTCCGAGGCGCAGCAGGGCCGCCTTGACCGGGCCGGCCGGCCAGCGGACCACGATGAGCCGCACGATGGTCCCGCCCTCCTCCTCATCGGTGGTGAGCTGGACGTAGATCTCGGTGCGTGCCTCCGCCCGAGAGCCGGCGCCCTTGGCCCGTTCCCGCCAGCCGATCAACGTCGGCTCCTGGTAGGCGATCACCTCGGCCTCGTGCGCCGAGCCGCGCCCCGCCTGGACCAGTTGTCGCCGGCCGAAGCCCTCACCCGAGAGCACTTCGGCCGCGCGAACCCCGGCCAGCCAGGCCGGCAACTGCTCGGCCCGCTGGACAACATCCCAGACCACTTCAATTGGCGCCGCCACGTGCGCACTGCGTTCAACGAGGATCATTTTCCGTCTTCCTCCGGTGAGGACATCCCACGATATCGGCACTCTATGCGCTAAATCGGACTTACCTGGACGGGTTCGGAAAAAGACACGCCGATCAACCATTGCGGATTGCGCCAGGCCGGCCTATGGCGCATTCATCGAGAGCGCCCTAAAGTCCCGAACACATTTCACGTTGATCGGGAGGGCGCATGTCCACCGCACCGATGCCCGAGTTCCCCGCCGGCTTCCGCTGGGGCGTCTCCACGTCCGCCCACCAGATCGAGGGTGCCAGCACGGCCGACGGACGCGGTCCGTCCATCTGGGACACCTTCGCGCACTCCCCGGGCCGGATCAGCGACGGCAGCAACGGCGCGGTGGCCTGCGACCACTACCACCGGCACACCGAGGACGTCGCGCTGCTGGCCGGACTGGGCGTGTCGGCGTACCGGTTCTCCATCGCCTGGCCCCGGGTGCGGCCCACCGGCACCGGCCCGGCCAACCCGGCCGGCCTGGACTTCTACGACCGGCTGGTGGACGAGTTGCTGGCCGCCGGCATCGACCCGGTGGCCACCCTGTACCACTGGGACCTGCCGCAACCGCTCGAAGACGCCGGCGGCTGGCTGCACCGCGACACCGCCGCCCGCTTCGCCGAGTACGCCGACCTGACCGCCGCCCGGCTCGGCGACCGGGTCCGGCTCTGGATCACCCTCAACGAGCCGTTCATCCACATGAGCCTCGGCTACGGCATGGGCGAGCACGCCCCCGGCCGGGCGCTGCTCTTCGACGCCTTCCCGGTCGCCCACCACCAACTGCTCGGGCACGGGCTCGCCGTCGCCGCGCTGCGATCGCACACCAGCAGCCCGGTGGCGATCGCCAACAACTACTCGCCGGTGCGGGTGCTCGGCGACCGGGACGCCGACCGGGCCGCCGGGGCCGCGTACGAGGTGCTGCACAACCGGCTCTTCACCGATCCGCTGCTCGGTCGCGGCTACCCCGAGCTGCCCGGCTTCGACCCGGGCATCGTCCGCCCCGGCGATCTGGACACCATCGCCGCGCCGATCGACGTGCTCGGGGTCAACTACTACAACCCCACGGGTGTACGGGCCGCCGAGGAGGGTTCACCACTGCCGTTCGACCTGGTGCCGCTGGACGGCTATCCGCGTACCGCCTTCGACTGGCCGGTGGCCCCGGACGGGCTGCACGAGTTGCTCGGCTGGCTCCGCGACACGTACGGCGACGCGCTGCCGCCCATCGAGATCACCGAGGGCGGCTGCGCGTACGACGACGCACCCGACGCGCACGGGCAGGTGGCGGATCCGGAGCGGATCGCGTACCTCGACGGGCACCTGCGGGCGGTCCGGGCCGCCATCGACGACGGGGTGGATGTCCGCGGGTACTTCGTCTGGTCGCTGCTCGACAACTGGGAGTGGGCCGAGGGGTTCACCAAGCGCTTCGGTCTGGTGCACGTGGACTTCGCCACCCAGACGCGTACGCCGAAGTCGTCGTACACCTGGTTGCGGGACGTGATCGCGGCCTCCCGGGGCGGGTCGGCGCGGTGACCACCCTGGACCCGACGCCGGCGTCGCCGCCGGCGGCGCTCGCCGAGCCGACGGTTCCGGTGCGGCGCGGCTGGATCGGTCTGATCTTCGCCGCCAACCTGGGCGTGTGGATGGCGTTCTTCACGCCCATCCAGGTGCTGCTGCCGCAGCAGATCGAGCAGATCGCACCGGGCGACAAGGAGAACATGCTGGCCGTGGTCACCGGCCTCGGCGCGCTGGCCGCGGTGCTCGCCAACCCCCTGGCCGGCGCGTTCTCCGACCGGACGTGCCTGCGGATCGCCGGCCGCGAGTTCGGTCGTCGGCACGTCTGGACGGCGGGTGGGGCCCTGCTCGGCGCGGCGGCCCTGGTGCTGCTGGCCCAGCAGCGGACCATCCTCGGCGTCGCCCTCGGCTGGGTGGCCGCGCAGGTCTGCTTCAACGCGATGCTGGCCAGCCTCAGCGCGGCCATCCCGGACCGGGTGCCGGTGACGCAACGCGGCGGCGTCTCGGGTTGGGTGGGCATCCCGCAGGCGCTCGGGCTGGTGCTCGGCGCGGTGCTGGTCACCGCCGTGGTCACCGGCAACGCCGCCGGCTACCTGGCCATCGCGGTGGCCATCCTGCTGCTGTCGCTGCCGTTCGCGCTGCTCACTCCCGACGAGCCGCTGCCGCGTACCCATCGGCCCGTGGTGCGCACCCGGGCGCTGCTGGCCTCGATGTGGATCAGCCCGCGCCGGCACCCGGATTTCGCCTGGGCCTGGCTCACCCGGTTCCTGGTCCAGCTCGGCAACGCGTTGGGCACCCTCTACCTGCTGTACTTCCTCACCGACGGGGTGCACCACGCCGATCCCGAGAGTGGCCTGCTCGTGCTGATCCTGCTCTACACGCTCGGCATGATGCTGACCGCGGTGGTGGCCGGCCGAATGTCCGACCGCTCCGGACGCCGCAAGATCTACGTGATCGTCTCCGGGCTGATCATGGCGGTGGCGGCGCTGCTGCTCGCGGTCGCGCCGGTCTGGCCGATGGCCATCGTCGCGGCGCTGCTGCTCGGCGCCGGCTACGGCGTCTACCTCTCGGTGGACGCCGCGTTGATCACCCAGGTGCTGCCCCGGGCCACCGACCGGGCCAAGGACCTGGGCGTCATCAACATCGCCAACTCCGCGCCGCAGGTGCTCGGGCCGGCCCTGTCCGCCCCGCTCGTGGTGTACCTGGGCGGTTACCCCACGCTCTACGCGGTCACCGCCGTGGTCACCCTGATCGGCAGCGCCCTGGTGGTGAAGATCCGTTCGGTGCCGTGAGTCAGGGGGGCGTGGCCAAAAGCGGTCGCCGCCCGCCGTAGGCTGGGGGACGTGACGGTACGTGTGCGCTTCGCCCCCTCCCCGACCGGTATGTTCCACGTCGGCGGTGCCCGCTCGGCACTGCAGAACTGGATCTACGCCAAGCAGCAGGGCGGGGTGTTCGTGCTGCGCGTCGAGGACACCGACGCGGCGCGCAACAAACCCGAGTGGACCGAGGGCATCCTCTCCGCGCTGGACTGGATCGGCATCTCCCGGGGCAGCTACGAGGGTCCGTACTTCCAGTCGGAGAACGCCGGCGAGCACCGGGCCGCCGCCGCTCGCCTCTACGACTCGGGTCGCGCCTACTACTGCGACTGCACCCGCGAGGACGTGCAGGCCCGCACCGGCTCGCAGTACCAGGGCTACGACGGCTACCACCGCGACCGTGGCCTCGGCCCCGGCCCGGGGCACGCGCTGCGCTTCCGTACGCCCGACGAGGGCACGACCGTGGTGGTCGACCTGATCCGCGGTGAGCCCACCTTCGAGAACAAGCTCATCGAGGACTTCGTCATCGCCCGGGGCGACGGCTCGCCCGTCTTCCTGCTGGCCAACGTCGTCGACGACATGACCATGGGGATCACCCACGTGATCCGGGCCGAGGAGCACCTGCCCAACACGCCCAAGCAGCAGCTGCTGTGGGACGCGCTCGGGGTCAAGCCGCCGATCTGGGCGCACGTGCCGGTGGTCGTCAACGAGAAGCGGCAGAAGCTCTCCAAGCGGCGGGACAAGGTCGCCCTGGAGGCGTACCGCGACGAGGGTTACCTCGCCGGGGCGATGCGCAACTACCTGATGCTGCTCGGCTGGGCGCCGTCGGGCGACCGCGAGATCGTTGCCTGGTCGGTCATCGAGGACGAGTTCCGGTTGGAGGAGGTCAACCCCTCCCCCGCGTTCTTCGACGAGAAGAAGCTGCGCGCGTTCAACGGTGAGTACATTCGGGCGCTGTCCGTGCCCGACTTCATCGACGCCTGCCAGCCGTGGCTGACCGGCACCGGGACCATCGCGCCGCCGCCCTGGCAGCCGGAGGAGTTCGACGCCGACGCGTTCGCCGCAGTCGCCCCGCTGGCCCAGACCCGGCTCGCGGTGCTCAGCGAGATCGTCCCGAACGTCGACTTCCTCTTCCTCGCCTCGCCGCTGATCGACGAGGCCGCCTGGGCCAAGACGATGAAGGACGGCTCGGCCGAGCTGCTGGACGCGGCCATCGCGGCGTTCGAGTCGCTGGAGTCGTGGGACGCCGAGACGCTGAAGTCGACGCTGGAGGCGGTCGGCGCCGAGCGGGGCCTCAAGCTCGGCAAGACACAGGCACCGGTACGCGTCGCGGTCACCGGCCGCACCGTGGGTCTGCCGCTGTTCGAGTCGCTGGAGGTCCTCGGTCGCGAGCGCACCCTGACCCGGATGCGCGCCGCCCGACTCCGCCTGGTCTGACCGTCGCTCGTCGACGCGTCAAGAACGGCGACCGGGTCACCGCCCTCGCCGGCGCCCTCGCGCGTCGCCGTCGCGCGTCGCCCTCGCACGTCGCTGGCGCCCTCGCGCGTCGCTGGCGCCCTCGCGCGTCGCTGGCGCCCTCGCGCGTCGCTGGCGCCCTCGCGCGTCGCTGGCGCCCTCGCGCGTCGCTGGCGCAACTGCGCATCGCCCTTCCTTTGCTCTGCACCCCAATACGCGCCGGTCACAGACCGTAGCTGTCGCATCCGCGGGTGCAGAGCAAAGGATGACCGATACCCCTGACCCACCGGGGGCGGTGAGTTTCAGCGGGTCACCGAACGCGTCGGCGCCGACGGAACATGAGGGCGGTTGCGAGTGCGGCGAGCAGCAGCAGGCCGCCGAGCGCCCCGGTCCACAGGCGACCGCCGGAGTCGGACTGCTCCGACGCCGCCGGCACCGCGGAGGCCGTCGAGCTGGCAGGTGTCGCCGACGCGGGCCCGGCGGAGGGTGTGCCGACGGCCGAGGGTGAGCCGGCCGGGCTGGCGCCGACGGCGGCCGACGGCGAGGCGGACGGGTCGGCGGCGGTCCCGGTCGTCAGGGTGAACCGCACCTCGCCCTTCACCGGGTGCCCGTCGCTGGACGCGAGCTGGTAGCCGACGACGTAGAGCCCCGCGGCCGTCGGCGTGAACGGCACCCGCACGCGGCTGCCGTCGAAGACGGGTGGGCCGCCAGCGACCACATTGTTCGGTCCCGTTATTGTGATCTTCGTCGTAGCCTTTGCCGGCTTGGCGAGGAACCGCAGCTCGATCCGGGCCGGTGCCTTCGCCACTCGGGCACCGTCGCGCGGATCGCTGCCGGTCAGCGAGTTGTGCGCGGCGGCCGGAGTTGCCGGCATCAGGAACGACACACCGAACGCCACGCCGAGCACCACTGGCATGACCCGCACCGTACGTGTAACCCTGCCCCCCATGAACCCCTCCGTAAGGGTACGATCCGCCCGCTGATCAAACGGCTCCTCATTAGTTGAGCAGAGATCGCAGATAGTTCCAATTACTGTTCCAGAAGCTGCAACCCATCGACGTTCTGCGGAGTCTGTAGGAGTAGGCCCGGCCATCTGGTCGATGCCCGCACCGGCAGACCGCTTCAGGCGTCACACCGAAGCCATCCATCGAACGGGGCGAGGAGGCGGGATGGTCCGACACATGAGGCGGTTGGCCGCCGTGCTGGCGGGCGCGCTGGCGACGGCGCTGCTGTCGCTCGGCACCGCCGGCCCGGTCTCGGCGGCGCCGAACACGGCACCGGCCGGGGTGGACATCACGGGCGAGGGGCTCGCCGCGCCGCTGCGGTTGCGCGTGGACACCCAACCCGCCCACGTCGGCGCGGTCATCGACCAGGTCAACTTCCTGGGGCGCACCGGCATGCCGACCGGCCCGAAGCCGGCCGACCTCGGTCCGAAGTACACGGTCGTGGTGTTCGCCGGCGAGACGCCGCAGCAGACCTACGACCTCTATCCCCGGGCGGTCGGTGGCCCGCGGGTCTACCGGCCGGCGAAGCAGCCGGCCGGCAAGGCCAGCGCTGGTTGGTTCCTGGGACGGCTGAGCATGTCCGAGACCCTGCGCACCGCCGGTGTGCCGCTGGAGCGGCAGTTCGACACGGTCAGCGGTGGTGCGGGCGGTGGCGAACGGGTGCTCCCGGAGGACACGCTCGACCCGGCGAAGGACCTCGACGACGCGCTTGGCGACCTACAACGCCTGCTGCTGCTCAACGTCGGGGTGATGCTGACGATCACGGTCGGCCTGGCCGGGATCGCCCTGCTGATCCGCCGCCGCACGCGCTGACCCGCCGCACGCGCTGACCCGCCGCAACCGCTGACCCACCGCACGCGCTGTTTCGCGCGGCGGGCGCTCAGCACCAGCGGCGTGGTGGGCGCTCCCGGCGGGTGGCCCGCGGGCGCGGCCGGACCGGGCCGTGCCGATGCGCCCCGGCCCAGCCGGGAAGTTCGCTGAGGCAACCAGCAGGAACGTCTGCGTCGGGCTCGGCCAGGGCGGCGCCCTCGGCGGAGCGCTGACGCGGGAGCGTGGTCTCGTCGTCCCGGCCGGTGAGCGGCTCCCCCGGGTGCCCCGTCGCGCCGGCAGCCGGCCGGCGGTGTTTGCCAGCCGCCTGCGGGTCGTGGTGCCCCGGTCGGCAGGGCTCGCCCTGGGCGCAGCCGTGCTCGGCCTCCCCGTGCGCCATCCCCGGTCTCCTCACGTTCGCCTCACCCGCGGGTGCTCCCCCGACGTGCCCCTGTCACCGTACTGGCCGGGACCGACTGGCCGCGCACGGCGTACCCGGGGTCGGCACCGGCCAGTTCGCAAAAACGACGGTGAGCGCGGAACCCTGCCGCGCAGTTCACAGCCTCTTTTCGCGCCGTTAATCCGGAGGTCGCAGACAGCGGGCGCAGACGGAGCCGACCGGCGCTCAGCGGGCGCGGTGCGCCTCCAGGTCCGCCCGGCGCAGGAGCGCTCGCAGCGCCACACCGTGCCCGGCGAGCGCCTCGGCCCCACCCTCGACGCGGTCGATGACGCACAGGGCGTGCTCCACCCGGGCACCCAGTTCGCGTAGTTGGCCGGTGGAGATGACGACCTGGCCGCCGGAGGTGACGACGTCCTCGACCACCAGCACCTGCCGCCCGGCCAGCTCCGCTCCCTCGGCCAGCCGGGCCGTCCCGTACGGCTTCGCGCTCTTGCGGACGAAGGCGCAGGGCAGCCCGGTGTGCCGGCCGAGCGCGGTCACCACCGGGATCCCGCCCATCTCCAGCCCGGCCAGCACCTCGGTGCCGGTCGGGACCAGGTGCGCGAGTTGGGCGGCCACCCGGTCCAGCAGGCGGGGATCGGCCTCGAAGCGGTACTTGTCGAAGTACTCGTCGGCGGTCCGACCGGAGCGGAGCACGAACGTGCCGGTCAGTCGGCAGGTCACGTCGATCTCGCGGGCCAGGGCGGCCAGGGCTCCGGGTCGGTCATGTTGATCATTATCGTCGGGCCGGGACGGGCTGCGCGTACCCCTTTCGGCGCATGTCGACGCCGTCGGCCTCCTCCTCCGGTCGGTGTCCGGGGGTCGGCGGCTGTGGTGGGATCGTGGGTATGCGACCGCCACCGTGGCTCGGATCCGGCACCCTCGGGCGCGACCTCGCGCTCGCCGCCGCGTCGCTGGCCGGCGGCCTGGTGCTCTACTCCCTGGGCTGGCAGCCGCAGGTCCGTCCGAACACGGGCGTGCCGTCGGCGCTGTTCCTGCCGCCGCTGCTGGTGATGTGCGCGGCCGTGGGCATGCGTCGGGTCGCCCCCCGCGCCAGCCTGGCCGTGGGCACCGGGGCGCTGGTGGTGGACACCGCGCTCGGCAACTCGCTGGGCACGATCCTGGTCTACACGCAGGTGCTCTACGACGCCTGCGTGTACGGCCCGCCCCGGCTGTGGCGGTGGCTGCTGCGGGTGACCATCGGACTGAGCCTGCTCGGTGCCGTCGTCGGCGTGGTCTCCCTCGACAACTGGCGCGGGGTCACCATCGGGGTGCTGGTGGTGCTCGCCGGGCTGCTGCCGGTCCTGACCGGCATCAGCGTGCGGCAGTACCGCGACCAGGCCGCCGCCGAGCGGGCGCGGGCCGAGCAGACCGCCCGGCTGGTCGAGTTGGACCGCCGGCAGGCGGTCAGCGCCGAACGGGCCCGGATGGCCCGCGAGCTGCACGACGTCGTCGCCAACCACCTCAGCGCGGTCGCCATCCACGCCACCGCCGTGCTGTCCGTACCCGGCCTGGATCGCGGCCAGGTCACCTCGGCGTTGCACGTGATCCGGGAGAGCAGCGTGCAGGGCCTGGCGGAGATGCGTCAGATGATCGAGGTGCTGCGGGAGCCGGCGACCGGCGACGGTCCCGCGGGTGACGGCCCGGCGGTGCCGGAGGTGGTCACCGCCCGGCTCGCCGAGGCGGACGGGCTGGTCGAGCGGATCCAGGCCGCCGGCCTGGCGGTACGGGTAAGCACCGATGGCACCCCGGGCCCGCTGCCGGTGGGGGTGGACCTCGCCGCGTACCGGATCGTGCAGGAGTCGCTGACCAACGCGCTCAAGCACGGCACGGGTAAGGCGGAGTTGACCATCGCGTACCGGCCGGCGGAGGTGGTGGTGACCGTGGAGAATCCGGTGCGCGTACCCGGGGGCGGGGTGCCGGGCGCCGGGGCCGGGCTGATCGGGATGCGGGAACGGGTCACGCTGTTGGCCGGGCGGTTCACCGCCGGGCCGCGGGACGGGCGCTGGCAGGTCCGGGCCACGCTGCCCACCGGGCAGGGCGGGTGACCGGGCCGGCGCGCGCACCGGACGACGCGGTCGTCCGGGTGGTGCTCGCGGACGACCAACCGGCGGTACGGGCCGGACTGGCCCTGATCCTGGGCGCCGCCCCCGACCTGGAGGTGGTCGGCGAAGCGGCCGACGGCGACGAGGCGGTGCGGCTGTGCCGGGAGTTACGCCCGGACGTGGCGGTGCTGGACGTGCGGATGCCCCGCCAGGACGGGATCTGGGCGACCCGGGCGATCGTCGCCGACCTGCTCGCCGACGTGCTGGTGCTCACCACCTTCGACCTCGACGAGTACGTCTTCGGCGCGCTGCGCGCCGGTGCGGCCGGGTTCCTGCTCAAGGACACCGACGCTGACGGCCTGGTGACCGCGGTGCGGACGGTGGCGCGTGGCGACGGGTTCATCGCCCCCGCGGTGACCCGTCGGTTGATCGCGGCCTTCGCGGCCACCGCGCCGGGTGCGTCCGCGGACACCCGGGCCGCGCTGGGCACCCTCACCCCTCGTGAGCGTGACGTGTTGGCCTGCCTCGGGCTGGGCCTGTCCAACCAGCAGATCGCCGACCGGCTGGCGACGGCGGAGAGCACCACCAAGACGCACGTGAGCCGGATCCTGGCGAAACTGGGCCTGCGCAGCCGGGTACAGGCCGCGATCCTGGCCCAGGAGCTGGGCCTGCCGCCACCGTGATCCGCCGCCGGTCCACCCTGGACGGTGCTGTCGCCCTGCTGCCGTACGCTGCGCGCCATCGACGCCGACAGCGGCGGCCCAGAACGGAGACAACGTGCGACGGTGGTGGGGGACGACGGTCCTGGCAGTGCTGATCATGGGGGCGGGCGGTTGCGACAGCATCTTCGCCGACGAGTCGCTCCCGTCCTTCACCCCCGAGGCGGGGGTGTGTCACGCCGCCGCCTCCGACGAGCGCAGCCCCGAGACGTACACGCCGATCCCCTGCTCTTCGAAGCACGAGACGGAGACCTTCCTGGTCGGCCGGTTCGGCGGCGCGGACGCCGCCGCGTCGGCACCGCCGGCGGCCAACACCGAGGGCATCGGGCGGGCGTACGGGTCCTGCGACGCCGAGGCTGCCCTCTTCCTGGGCGGCGAGTGGCGCGAGTCACGGCTGGCGATGCGGGTGCTGGTCCCGTCGGCGGCGCACTGGGAGGCGGGTGAGCGGTGGTACCGCTGCGACCTGCTGGAGATGCACGCGGTGGACCGGTGGTTCCCCGAACCCCGGGCGAACAGCCTCGGCGGTGCCCTGACCGGTGACTCGACGCTGCGGCTCACCTGTTTCACCGAACCGGAGGAGACCGCCGAGGGCGGCGTCAACCTGCCGCCGACGGACTGCACCGGGCCGCACGCCACCGAGTTCGCCGGCCTCTGGCGGCCCACCCCGCAGGCCGATCAGGTCACCGAGGAGGTCATGCGGGCGGGTTGTCAGTCGACGATCGCGCAACACGTCGGGTTGCCGGAGCGGGACCTGGGCGACCGGTTCGAGGCGTTGGCGTCCGTCCCGTCTGGTGAGCCCGAGTGGCAGGCGGATGCCGGCGCCTGGTGTTTCCTGCACAGCCCCGACCGGGTGCTCACCGCGTCGGTGAAGGGTGCCGGTCGGCGCGTGCTGCCGGCGACCCGCTGACCGGTGCCGACGTGGTTGGCCTGGTCACGACGTGTCAGGCTAGGGCGGTGAGTACGCCGGGGGGTGGAGAGCTGGCGGCCACGCTGCGCCGGATCGAGCGTTCGGCGGGGGCGTTGGCCACCTCCAGCGTGGCTCGGATGGATGAGACGCTGCCGTGGTTCCGGGCGCTGCCGGCCGACCAGCGCTCCTGGGTGATGCTGGTGGCCCAGGCCGGCGCCCGGTCGCTGGTGCAGTGGCTGAGCGAGGGTGGCGGCACCGCGGACAGCACCCAGGAGGTCTCCGACGAGGTCTTCGCCGCCGCCCCGCAGGCGCTGGCCCGGTCGATCACCCTCCAGCAGACCGTCGCGTTGATCAAGGTGACCATCGACGTGGTCGAGGAGCAGGTGTCGCACCTGGCCGCCGAGGGCGAGGAGCAGCAACTCCGCGAGGCGGTGCTGCGCTTCTCCCGGGAGATCGCGTTCGCCGCCGCCCGGGTCTACGCGCGGGCGGCCGAGTCACGCGGCGCGTGGGACGCCCGGTTGCAGGCCCTGCTCGTCGACGCGCTGTTGCGCGGTGACTCGCCCGACGTGCTGGCCAGTCGGGCCGCCGCGCTCGGCTGGGCGGACGCGCCGCCGGTGGCGGTGGCGGTCGGCCGATCGCCGGGCGGGGAGGTCTCCGCCGTGCTGCACGTGGTCTACCGGCAGGCCCGCCGGATCGGTGTGGAGGTGATCGGCGGGGTGCACGGCGACCGGCTGGTGATCGTGCTGGGCGGCGCGGCGGACCCGCTCACCGCCACCGCCGAGCTGCTGAGCGCGTTCGGTGACGGGCCGGTGGTGGTCGGTCCGGCCGTACCGAGCCTGGACGAGGCGACCGAGTCGGCGCGGGCGGCGCTGTCCGGGTTCCGGGCGGCGCCGGCCTGGCCCGGTGCTCCCCGTCCGGTGCCGGCCGCTGATCTGTTGCCGGAGCGGGCCCTGGCCGGCGACGCGGAGGCTCGGCGGCGGCTGCGACACGACGTGTACGCGACGCTGGTGCGCGCCGGCGGCGAGTTGCTGGCGACCCTGGACGCCTTCCTGGCCGCCGGTGGCACGCTGGAGAGCGCCGCCCGGGCGTTGTTCGTCCACCCGAACACGGTGCGTTACCGGCTCCGGCGGATCGCCGAGGTGACCGGCTTCTCGCCGCTGTCTCCCCGGGACGCGTTCGCACTTCAGGTGGCGCTCACCGTGGGTCGGCTGGATCCGGTCGTCCCGCTCACCTCGACCGTCACGACTCAGACAATGACCCCGGCCAACCGGAAAACCGTCCGAACCGAGGATTGATTCACGCCGACTTTTGTAGGAAACCTCCAAAGGTTCTAGTGTGGTTTGGTCGGAGGCGACACAGCGTTACCCGCGCGAATCCGGGAGAGTCATAGGCGTGCTCGCCGTACTTAGTCCCGGCCAGGGTTCTCAGAAACCCGGCTTCCTGACCCCCTGGCTCGACCTGACCGGCACCGAGGCGCGGCTGCGCGAGTGGTCGGCGTTGGCCGGGGTCGACCTGACGCACCTGGGCACCGCCGCCGGTGCCGACGAGATCATGGATACCGCCCGCACCCAGCCGCTGCTGGTCGCCGCGGCGCTACTCGCGGCCGAGCACCTGCCACTGGAAGGCGTCGACATCACCGCCGGGCACAGCGTCGGTGAGTTGAGTGCCGCCACCCTCGCCGGCGTGCTGACCGCCGAAGCCGCGATCACCCTCGCCGGCGTACGCGGCCGGGAGATGGCGGCCGCGTGCGCGCTGGAGCCGACCGGGATGGCCGCGACGCTGGGTGGCGACCCCGACGAGGTGCTCGCCGCCATCGAGGCACACGGGTTGTACCCGGCCAACCGCAACGGCGCCGGGCAGATCGTCGCCGCCGGCACGCTGGACGGAATCGACAGGCTCGTCGCCGAGCCGCCGGCCCGGACCCGGATCATCCGACTCAAGGTGGCGGGCGCGTTCCACACCCCGTACATGGCTCCGGCCGCGACCGCGCTCGCCGCGGTCGCCGCCGGCATCACCCCCGCCGACCCGACCCGGACCCTGCTCTCGAACCTCGACGGCACCGCTGTCGACAACGGCGCCGAGCTGGTGCAGCGCCTCATCCGTCAGATCACCGCGCCGGTGCGCTGGGATCTGTGCATGCGTACGCTGGCCGACCTCGGTGTCACCGGCGTGATCGAGCTGCCGCACGCCGGCACGCTCGCCGGGCTGATCAAACGGGACCTCAAGGGCGAGGGCGCCCCGGAGATCGTCACCCTGAACACCCCGGACGACCTGCCGGCCGCACGGGACCTGATCGCCCGCATCGGAGGTCGTTCATGACTGGCAGTCGCATCGTCTCGATGGGGCACTACCAGCCCTCCCGGGTGGTGACCAACGACGACATCGCCCAGCTCGTCGACACCAACGACGAGTGGATCCGCGACCGCGTCGGCATCGTCAGCCGGCGGATCGCCGACAGCGAGACGGTGGCCGACATGGCCGCCGCCGCCGCCGGCAAGGCGCTTGCCAACTCCGGCCTGACTGCCGCCGACATCGACCTGGTCGTGGTCGCCACCTGCACGTCGATCGACCGCAGCCCCAACGTGGCCTGCCGGGTCGCCGCCAAGCTGGGCATCACCGCCCCGGCCGCGTTCGACGTGAACACCGCCTGCTCGGGCTTCGCGTACGGGCTGGGCACCGTCGACCACGCCATCCGGGCCGGCGCGTCGCGCAACGCGCTCGTCATCGGCGCCGAGAAGCTCTCCGACTTCACCGACTGGACCGACCGCTCCACCTGCATCATCTTCGCCGACGGCGCCGGTGCCGCGGTGGTCACCGCCACCGCTGACGACGAGCCGGCCGGGATCGGCCCGGTGGTCTGGGGTTCGGTGCCGGAGAAGAGCGACGCGGTCCGCATCGAGGGCTGGCGCCCGTACGTCCAGCAGGAGGGGCAGGCGGTGTTCCGCTGGGCCACCACCGAGCTGGCGCCGCTGGCCCTGCAGGCCTGTGAGCGGGCCGGGGTCGACCCGTCGGAGCTGGCCGCGTTCGTGCCACACCAGGCCAACACCCGGATCATCGACGGCATCGCCAAGCGGCTCAACATCCCCAACGCGATCATCGCGAAGGACATCGTCGAGTCCGGCAACACCTCTGCCGCGAGCGTGCCGCTGGCCCTGTCCAAGCTGGTCGAGCGCCGGGAGGTGCCCTCGGGCGCACCGGTGCTGCTGTTCGGCTTCGGCGGTGGTCTGACCTACGCCGGTCAGGTCGTCCGCTGCCCCTGAAGACCCCCTCCGGCGCGTACGCGTCGAGGAGTGGCGGTCGGCGACGCCGTCCGTCGGACAACCCCGATGAAAGGAACCAACCACAATGACCCGTGACGAGATCACCACCGGCCTCGCCGAGATCCTCGAAGAGGTTGCCGGAGTGAACCCGGACGACGTGGCCGAGGGGAAGTCCTTCACCGACGACCTCGACGTCGACTCGCTCTCCATGGTGGAGGTCGTGGTGGCCGCCGAGGAGAAGTTCGGCGTCAAAATCCCGGACAACGAGGTACAGAACCTCAAGACCGTCGGTGACGCCGTCAGCTACATCGCGGCGCAGTCCTGATCATGAGTCGTCCTGACGTCGTCGTCACCGGGCTCGGCGCGACGACCCCGCTTGGCGGGGACGTCGCGTCGACCTGGGACGCCATGCTCGCCGGCCGCTCCGGGGTGAGTGCCCTCACCCAGGAGTGGGCCGAGCAACTGCCGGTCCGCATCGCCGCCCAGCTGGCCGTGGAGCCGTCCGAGGTGCTGGACCGGGTCCGACTGCGCCGGCTGGACCGGTCCGAGGCGATCGCGATCATCGCGGCGCAACAGGCCTGGGCGGACGCCGGCCTCGCCGGCTCCGACCTCGACGGGGAGCGGTTGGCCGTCAGCGTCGGTTCCGGCATCGGCGGTGCCACCACCCTGCTCGCCCAGGACGACATCCTCGAGGCGTCCGGGCCGCGGCGGGTGTCCCCGCACACCATCCCGATGCTGATGCCGAACGGTCCGGCCGCCTGGGTCGGGCTGGAACTGGGCGCCAAGGCCGGGGTGCACGCGGTGGCCAGCGCCTGCGCCACCGGCGCCGAGGCGATCGCGCTCGGTCTGGACATCATCCGCTCCGGCCGGGCCGACGTGGTGGTGGCCGGCGGCACCGAGGCGGTCATCCACCCGCTGCCGATCGCCGGTTTCAGCTCGATGCGGGCCATGTCCACCCGCAACGACGACCCCGAGCGCGCCTCCCGCCCGTGGGACCGGGGCCGGGACGGCTTCGTCCTCGGTGAGGGTGCCGGCATCCTGGTGCTGGAACGGGCCGAGCACGCCGCCGCCCGGGGCGCCCGGGTGTACGCGCGCCTCGCCGGGGCCGGCATCACGTCCGACGCGTACGACATCGTGCAGCCACACGCCGAGGGCGAGGGCGCGATCCGGGCCATCGCCAAGGCCATCGCGGACGCGGACGTGGCCAAGCGGGACATCGTGCACGTCAACGCCCACGCCACGTCGACGCCGGTCGGTGACATGCTGGAGATCGGCGGGCTGCACAAGGCGCTCGGCGACCACCCGGTGTTGTCCGCGACGAAGTCGATGACCGGTCACCTGCTCGGTGCGGCCGGCGCGCTGGAGTCGATCGCCACCATCCTGGCCATCCGCGACAGTGTCGTCCCACCGACGATCAACCTCGACGACCCAGAGCCCGGTCTCACTCTGGACGTCGCGGCGCACAAGGCACGCCACATGGAGATCCCCGCCGCGTTGAACAACGCGTTCGGCTTCGGCGGCCACAACGTGGCGCTCGTCTTCGCCCGACCCTGAGATCCCGCGAAAGGGGCCCCTCCTCGTCGAGGAGGGGCCCCTTTCGTCGTTCAGCCTCGGTTGCGGGGGTGCTGTTTCGCGGTGCGCTCGTTGCCGTGGCGGTAGTTGCCGGTCCAGCGGGCCATCACCAACTGTGGGTCGTCGTCGACCTCGGCGAGGAACTCCGCGGCCCGCGCGCCGCGCAGCGTGCCGGCGACCCGGCCGTGGTGCGTGATCACCACCGTGCCGTCCGCCCGTTGCACGTGCCGGAATCCCGCTGCCGCTCCCATCGGGTCAGGTTGTCAGACCGACCCGGGCGGGGCGACCCGATTTCCGTCGCGCGGGCACACGATCGCCGATTGACGTCGACTGACCGCCCGGCTTAGATGGGCCGACTGAAGATCGACTGACGGGGATCACCACCATGGACACTCGTACCCTTGTCGCCGTGTCGGCGGCGGCGCTCACCCTCGGCCTGCTGGCCGGCTGCGGCGACGACGCCGCCGCTCCCGCCGGGCCGAAGGCCGGCGGCCCGGCCCCGCAGGCCACGGGCGAGCCCTGGTACGACGAGGTGGCCCCGGCGTCGCCCGGCGGCACCAGTTCTCCCTGCCCGGTACCGGTGTCGTTTCCGCTGGCCGAGGGGTGGACGGCCAAGGCCGTCGAGCCGCCCAAGGGCGAGCTGGCCGAGCTGCTCGGCGAGGCACTCACCAAGCGCGGCGGCACCACCGTGCGCTGCGAGGTGGACGGCCGGGCGGCCGGCGGCGGATTCCTGCGGATCTGGGCGGCGGACTCGCCGACGGTCACGCCGCGCGCCGCGCTGGAGGGTTTCGCCGCCGGGGCCGGCGAGACGGTCGCCGGCCAGCAGTTCCGCGACCTTCGCGCCGGCGGCTTCGACGCCACCGAGATGACCTGGCTCGCCACCAACCCGCTGGCCGACGAGGAGGAGTCGCGGAACTGGGCGCTGGCCGTCCAGTCGGCGGGGCAGACGCTAGTCTTCGCGGTCAACGAGGGACTGATCGCCGAACGGACCGACGTGCTGCCGGCGTACCGGCTCGCGGTGCGGGGGCTCGCGAAGGGCGAGTGAGGTGGGCGCGGACCCGGCGCGCCGCCGGTCAGGTCCGACAGGTCGTGGCGGGCAGACCGGGCACGACCACCGGGGACCGGCCTCCCGGCCGGGCCTTGCCGGCCAGCACGGCAGCCAGCGCGGTCATGGACGCCCGGCTGGAGGAGTACGTGGCCAGCAACGTCGGAGACTTCGCCTCGCCCAGCACGTACGGGGTGTCCATGGCGACCGTGACCGCCGCGTCGGCGCGCAGGTCCTTGGCGCCGTCGCCGTAGCCCACCAGGTGCACGATCGTCCCGCCGCTGGGCTTGACCGACACCCCGGCGGCGGTCAGTGCGGCGGTGAGCGCGGCCCGGGTGCCGTCCCGTCCTCCGGAGGAGGTGACGGTGACCGGCCCGGGGATCGCGCCGCCGCAGGTGCCGCGCAGCACGGTCACGGCGGCGGCGGCCAGCGCGTCGGCCGCGGCCCGGTGCGCCGGGGCGTTGAGCGTGGACATCTGCGCGGCCGGGGTCTCCGCGAGCCGGAACTTCATGGTCAGCACCCGGGTGACCGCCTCGACCAGCCGGGTCCGGGGCAGTGTTCCGCCGCGCAGCGCGGCGAGCAGCCCGTCGTACGCCTGGCCGACGTTCGGGGTCATCAGGATGAGGTCGTTGCCGGCGTTCAGCGCTCGGACCGCCGCCTCGCCGGGTGCCCAGCGCTTCGCGGGCGGCATGTTCATCCCGTCGGTGATCACCACGCCCTTGAAGCCGAGCTGGCCGCGCAGCACGTCGGTGAGCAGCTTGTGGGAGAAGGTCGCCGGGGTCCCCGGGTCGATCGCGCGGGCGTCCAGGTGACCGGACATCACCGCCATCGCCCCGGCGTCGATGCCGGCGGTGAACGGCGGCCACGCGCCGCTCTGCAATTCGGCGGCGGACTGGGTGAGCACCGGCAGGTCCTGGTGCGAGTCGTCGGCGCTGTGGCCGTGCCCGGGGAAGTGCTTCAGGGTGGCCGCGACCCCGGCCGCCTGGAGGCCACGGACGGCGCCGCCCACCTGCGCCGCGGCCTGCTTCGGGTCGGAGCCGTACGACCGGGAGCCGATCACGGTGCTGCGGGTGGCCAGCACATCGGCCACCGGGGCGAAGTCGACGTTGATCCCCATCGCGGCCAGCTCGGCACCGGCGGACTGCCAGGCGGCCTCGGTCAGCTTCGGGTCGCCGGCCGCGCCCGCCGCGAGCGCGCTGGGCAGCACGGTGACCCCGTCGGTCACGCGGGTGACGACGCCGTACTCCTGGTCGGTGCCGATCAGCAGCGGCGCGGGCCCGGCGGCGAGCCGACCGGCGGCGGTACGCAACCCGGTGGTGAGCTCGTGCACCTGCTTCGGGTTGTCGACGTTCGTGGTCTCCTGGTTGCCCTTGGTCGGATCGTCGGCGCTGAAGCCGACCAGGATCAGGCCACCCAGCCGGTACTTGGCGATCATGTCGGCGGGGGTGTCGACCCCGGCGAGGGCCTGGTTGCCGGCAGCCGAGCCGGCGGACACCTTCGTCGCCGAGTCGCCGTAGGCGTACGGCATCAGCACCTGACCGACGAGGTCTTCGTCGGACAGCGTGGCGACCAGGGCCGCGGCACGGGCGGCGGGGTCGTTGGCCGGTGTCGCGGCGGGGACGCTCGGGGCGGCGGTCGCGCCAGCCGGGCTGGGTGGCGGCGCGGGGCGCTCCGGGTCGCCTGAGCAGCCGGAGACGAGCAGAGCGGTCAGAGCGGCGACTGTGACGGCGGCGCGCCACGGGCGATTCGACACGCCGCCCATCCCACCAGCTTCCCCCTTATCGGGGCAACTTGACCTTACCGGTCGCCGCCGGCCCGACGGCGTACGGCCAGCGGGCCGGCGGCCGGATCAGCCGACCCGGGTGAGCAAGGTCACCGGGGCGCCGTCGCCGGCGTACCGGTACGGCTCCAGGTCCGCGTCCCACGCCGTGCCGAGCGCCTTGTCCAGGGCGTGCGCCAGCGCCTCCGGGGCCCGGGAGGCGACCATCAGCGCGCGTAGTCGGTCCTCGCCGAGCTGGATGTCGCCGGCCACACCGACGGTGGCCCGGAACAGGCCACGGGCCGGCACGTACATGAACCGCTCGCCGTCGGCACCGGGACTCGGCTCCTCGGTGACCTCGAAACGGATCATGGGCCACTGCCGCAGGGCAACAGCCAGCTCGGCGCCCGTCCCCGGACGACCGGTCCACCCGCACTCGGCCCGGCGTGCGCCGGGGTCGACGGGCTGAGCCGTCCACTGCAGGTTGACCGGCGCGGCTAGGACGCGCGCGATCGCCCACTCGACGTGCGAGCACACGGCGAGTGGGGTCGAGTGGACGTATACGACGCCACGCGTTGGCACGGTGACCTCCCGGGAGAGCGAGGTGCGTCTTCCCCTACGACCTCGTCCACCCAGGTGGTTGCTGCAACACATGATGACTCCTGTGACGCGTGGTGCGCCAGGGAATCGGAAAAAACGCCGGGTGGAATAGCCGGACGGGTGGCCGCCGTTGCCTCTCAGGACACCGCGACGACCAGCATGATGTCGTGGTCCTGTACAGTTCCATCGGCGGCTTATGCCGCGTTACACCTTCGCGGGTCGAGCGCAGTGTGGCCCGCACACAGCCCCCGGACGTCCAGTCCTCCCGTACGTCTTGCAAGGAGTACCTCCGTGGCGAGCAACACCTCTAAGACCGCGCGCGCGTCCGTCCGGGCCGGCCAGGCTGGCCAGGGTGGCGCCCTCAGCGTGCTGGGCGAGTTCAAGTACCTCATCCCGCTCAACGGCGGCAAGCACGCCTACGTGCGGAACCTGACCAACGGCAAGACCGCGCACCTGCGCACGGACTCCGACGCCTTCGTCGAGGAGATCCGCGTGCTGGCCGCCGCCGGCCACGCCGCCAAGATCCGGGCGGAGATCAACAACCTGGCTGCCGTTCACCCGAACGACGGCTGGGAGGCCACCGAGAAGCGCCTGGTCGCGGCCGGCGTCTTCGAGGGCTGAGCCCCTCCCCCACCGCACCATCGACACCGCCCGCCGGGAGTTCCCGGCGGGCGGTGTCGCGTGTCCGGGGCGAGATCCACTCGGCTTCCCGAAAACCGGAGTGTCCCGGCCGGCCGGACACCCCGACATCACGAAACCCGAGTCGATCAAGCACGCCGCGCGGGCGTCGGCGTCGGCGTCGGTCGAGCGCGGCGGGCGGGTTCAGGCCGGGTCGAGCAGGGTGACCTCGCCGGTGGCCAGGTCGTAGAGGCCACCGACCACGGCCACCCGTCCGGCGGCGACCGGCCCGGCGAGCAGGTCGTCGGCGCGCAGCGTGCCTACCGTTCGCCGGACGTGCCGACGGATCGCGAGCGGCAGCACCGCCGGGTCGTCGATCCCCACCTCGGTCACCGCCGGGGCGATCTCGTCCACCAGGTGCGCCAGCGAGCCGCCGGGACGCTCCCCGGCGCGCAGCGCGTCCACGGTGGCGCCGACCGCGCCGCACCGCTCGTGACCGAGGACCAGCACCAGCGGTACGCCGAGCTGGCCGACCACGTACTCGATCGACCCGCACACCGCCCGGTCGAGCACGTGCCCACCGGTACGGATCACGCAGATCGCACCGAACGTCTGGTCGAAGATCGCCTCCAGCGGCACCCGCGAGTCGATGCAGCCGAGCACCACGGCGTACGGCTGCTGGTCGCCGGAGGCGGCGGCCGCGGCGGCCGTGACGTCGTGCCCGTGGATCGGCTGGCCGCTGACGAACCGCCGGTTGCCGGCGAGCAGGTCGGCCAGCGCGGCGCGAGGAGTGCCGCCGGCCTGCCGCCCCGGCCCCGATGCCCCGCCCATGGGCGCTCCCGAGGACCCCATGCCGTCCAGCTTGGCCCGCCGTCGGACCCCACGGGCGGGGTCGGGAATGTTGGCGACGGCGTGATTGGTGTGCTGCCGTGGCGGGTAGCCGGGTACCAGTGGGACTGGTGGTGCCGGGCGGCCCTGGGGAGGTGGCGATGCCGGAGCGGTTCGAGGTCGGGCTGCCGGACGGCGTACGGCTCAACGTCGAGGCGACGGGGCCGACGGACGCGCAGGTCACCGCCATCCTGTTGCACGGCTGGACGTTGGACGGGCGCGCGTGGCACCGGCAGGTCGACGCGCTCACCGCGGCGTTCGGCGGGTCGGTGCGGGTGGTCACCTACGACGCGCGGGGGCACGGCCGGTCCAGCTGCATGGCGTTGCCCACGGCCACCCTGGCCCAACTCGGCGACGACCTGGCCGCGGTGCTCGACACGGTGGCGCCGGTCGGGCCGGTGGTCCTGGTCGGGCACTCGATGGGCGGCATGACGATCATGGAGTACGCCCACCGCCACCCCGCGCACTTCGCCGCCCGTACGGCCGGTCTGGTCTTCGTGTCGACCACCGCCGAGGGGCACACGCACACCGTCTACGGGCTGTCGCCACGGATCGCCCGGTTGATCCGGTTGGCCGAGACGACAGGTGCCGGGGTGCTGGCCCGGTGCGGCTCCTGGCGAGCGCCCCGGGCGCTGCTGAACGCGTTGCGCCCGAGCATCCGCTGGATGCTCTTCGGCGACCGCTGCGACCCCTCCGACATCCGCCTGGTGACCTCCGCGGTGGCTCGTGCCTCGCTGCGCTCGATCGGCGGGTTCCGCGCCTCCATCGGCACCCAGCACCGACTGGACACCCTCACCGCGTTGGCCCACCTGCCGGCCGCCGCCCTGGTCGGCGACCGGGACCGGCTGACCCCACCGCCGTGCGCCGAGTCGATCGCGGCGGCCCTGCCGGCCACCGAGTTGACCGTCTGCCCGGGTGCCGGGCACATGCTGATGATGGAGCGCCCGGACGAGGTCAACGCGGCCCTCACCGGCGTCCTGCGTCGGGTGCTCGCCGAACCGCCGTCCCGCAGCCGGGGGGCGACGCCCGCCGAAACGGGTGTCTGAGCGCGTTCCCGCACCTCGGGCGCGGCCGGCCAGGCGCGGGGCCGTACCCTTCTGCGGTCGGCTCGCGCGGTTCCCGCCGCCTGCCGGCGACCTTCGAAGGAGCGTGCGTTGACCGACCAGACCGGCCTGGAGCAGGAGATCGCCGTCGAGCAACGCCACCTCGACCGGGTGTACGCGCGACTCGCCGAACTGCGGCAGTCGGCGGTCCGTGCCGAGCGTGACGGCTACCGGATGGCCCGGGTGGGCACGTACGGCTCGTTGGTCGAGCGTGACGCGATGGTCTTCCACGCGGCACAGCGGCGGCACGTCCTGGACGCCGAGTACGAGGGGCTGGTCTTCGGCCGGCTGGACCTGCGGGACCGGCAGGTGCTGCACGTCGGGCGGCTCGGCATCCGCGACGAGGACACCACCACGCTTGTCGTCGACTGGCGGGCACCGGCCGCCGCCGCCTTCTACCAGGCCACCCCGGCGCAGCCGCTGGACGTGGTGCGTCGCCGCACGATCCAGTCCCGCGCCGAGCGGGTCACCCGGATCGAGGACGACCTGCTGGACCCGAACGCCGCCCCGGAGGGGATGACCGTCGTCGGCGACGGCGCGCTGCTGGCCACCCTGTCCAAGGCCACCGGCCGGGGCATGCGCGACATCGTGGCGACCATCCAGCGGGAGCAGGACGAGGCGATCCGCTCACCCGGTTCCGGGGTGACGATCGTCGCGGGCGGCCCCGGCACCGGCAAGACCGCTGTCGCCCTGCACCGGGCCGCCTTCCTGCTCTACTCCGACCGCAGCCGGTACGCCGGTGGCGGCATCCTGGTGGTCGGCCCGTCGTCGGTCTTCGTGGAGTACATCGGCTCGGTGCTGCCGTCGCTCGGTGAGGACACCGCGACCCTGCACTCGCTGGGCACCCTGTTTCCGGGAATGAGCGCCACCCGCACCGACCCGCCCGAGGTGGCGGCGGTGAAGGGCTCGCTGCGGATGCGCCGGGTGCTGGAGCGGGCGGCCCGCGACGCGGTGCCGGGCGGCCCGGGTGAGCTGCGGCTGCTCTACCGGGGCACGTTGCTGCGGCTGGACCGGGCGGCGCTGGACCGGATCCGGGACCGCGCGCTGCACCGGGGTGCCCGCCGCAACGAGGTTCGCCGGGCCGGCTTCGACGGGATCTTCGCCGCGCTCTGGGCGCAGGCCCGTGAGGTGGGCGTTCGACTGCCGGAGCAGCGGACCTTCGAGGCGGAGATCGCCGAGCGGTCGGAGTTCCGCGAGTTCCTCAAGGCGTGGTGGCCTCGGCTGCACCCGCGGCACGTGCTCGGCTGGCTGGCGCGGCCGGACCGGCTGCGGCGGTACGCCGGGGGGATCCTCTCCGGCGCGGAGATCCGGCTGCTGACCGCCGCGTACCGGAACCTGGACTCGGATGGGTTGACCATCGCCGACATCGCGCTGCTGGACGAGTTGGACGCCCTGCTCGGCAAGCCGGCGCAGCCGGCCAGGGCCCGGCGTGACCCGTTCCAGTTGGCCGGCGGCGTCCGTGAGCTGAGCACCGCCAGCGACCGGCAGCGGGCCGCCCGCGCGGCGGCGCGGGAGCGTCCGGAGGACTACCGGGACTACGCGCACGTGGTGGTGGACGAGGCGCAGGACGTCTCACCGATGCAGTGGCGGATGGTCGGTCGGCGTGGTCGGCTGGCCTCCTGGACGGTGGTGGGTGACCCCGCGCAGACCGCGTGGACCGGCGACCCCGACGAGTTGGACCGGGCCCGGGACCAGGCGCTGGGCCGACGCAAGCGGCACGATTTCACGCTCACCACCAACTACCGCAACTCCGCGGAGATCTTCGCGGTGGCGGCGGCGGAGATCCGCCGGCTCTACCCCGACCTGCCGCTGCCGACGGCCGTGCGCTCCACCGGGGTCGATCCGGTCGAGCTGGTGGTGCCCGCGACGGGGTTGGCGACCGCGACCGTGCAGGCGGCCGCCGGCCTGCTGACCGAGGTGGAGGGCACGGTCGGGGTGATCACGCCGGTCCCCCGCCGGGACGAGGTCGCCGGCTGGCTCGCCGCGCTCGACGCGCCGCGCCTGCAGGTGGTCACCAGCCTGGAGGCCAAGGGCATGGAGTACGACGGGGTCGTGCTTGTCGCACCGAGCGAGATCCGGGCGGATCCGGGTGCCGGGGTCCGCACCCTGTACGTGGCGCTGTCCCGGGCCACGCAGCGACTCACCACCATCGACCCGACCGGCTGATCCGTGCCCGCTCGTCGCACGGGCCGGCGGCCGACTTGACACTTGCACACATAGCGATGTGAACATACATTTGACCGGGCCCCGGCCGGCAGCGGAAGGTGGATCTCGTGGGCGCAGGTCATGACCACCACCACGGGTCCGTCGCCAATGCCGCACAGCAGCACCGGGGCCGCCTCTGGGCGGCGTTCGGGCTGCTCGCCACCCTGATGGTGGTCGAGGCGGTGGCCGCCCTGCACACCGGCTCGCTCGCCCTGCTCTCCGACGCCGGGCACATGTTCACCGACGTGCTCGGCATCGGTTTGGCGCTCGCCGCGATCACCGCCACCCGACGGGCCACCGGCGACCCGCAGCGCACCTTCGGGCTCTACCGCCTCGAGGTGCTCGCCGCACTGGCCAACGCCGTCCTGCTCTCCGGCGTCGCGATCTACGTGGTGATCGCGGCGATCCGCCGCTTCGGCGACCCGCACGAGGTCGTCGCCGGCCCGATGCTCGTGGTGGCCGTACTCGGCCTGCTCGCGAACGTCGCCGCCTTCGCCCTGCTCCGCGCCGGTGCCCGGGAGAGCATCAACCTGCAGGGCGCCTACCTGGAGGTGCTCGGCGACCTGCTCGGCTCACTCGGCGTGATCGGTGCCGCACTGCTCATCGCCGTCACCGACTGGTGGTGGGCCGACCCGCTGGTCGCGGTCGCCATCGGCGCGTTCATCCTGCCGCGCACCTGGCGGCTGGCCCGCGCCGCCGTCCGCATCCTGGTGCAGGCCGCCCCGGAGCACCTCCAGGTGACCGCCGTGCACGACCGGCTGGCCGCCGTCCCCGGTGTGGTGGAGGTGCACGACCTGCACGTCTGGACGCTCACCTCGGGCATGGAGGTGGCCTCCGCGCACCTGACCATGGCACCCGACGCGGAGGTCGGCGCGGTGCTGACCGCAGCGCGTACCGCCCTGCACGACGACTTCCGGATCGAACACGCGACGTTGCAGATCGAGCCCGGCGCCGCCACCGGGGCCTGCGGCTCAATCGAGTGGTAACACCCATTTCCGTGACGACGTGCGCACCTTCCGTCACATCGGCTGCAGCAGCCCCACCGGCACCGGTAGGCTCGGTCCCGGCCTCCACCAGGCGGCGCCCTCCAGGCGCCGGTGGCGGTCGCCGCCTAATCGCCCAACCGGGCGAACCGGGGAACCACGTTCCTGGGGTGCATCCGCGTCAGCGGTAGGGATCTTCCGTCCCGAACCCGTCAGCTAACCCGGTCGGCGGCTGACGGAAGGACATGCGCAGTGGCACCAGCACGACCACCCGCCGCCCGACTGGCGGCCCTGATCGTCGCGATGTTCGCCCTCGGCGTCGCGATCCCGGCCGGCACCGCCTCGGCCGCTCCCCCGACCGGCCTGCGGGCCGCCGCCGCACCCGACTCCGACGAGGAGGGCGGCACCCCGTCGCTGCGCGCCCAACTCGAGGCCGCCAGCAAGGGCTACCTGGACGCCAAACGCGCTCTGGACACCTCCGTGCAGCGGCAGCAGCAGCTCGCCACCCAGCTGAAGACCATCGAGGTCGAGCTGGCCCAGCGCGACGGCAAGGTCGGCCAGATCGCCGGCGTGGCGTACCGCACCGGCCGGCTCGGTGCGGTGTCGGCGCTGCTCAACAGCAGCAGCCCGGAGGGCTTCATGGATCGGGCCGCCGCCCTGGAGGCGGTGGCCGCCAACGAGGACCGGGTGCTGCGCGACCTGCTCGCCACCAAGGACGAGGCCAATCGCACCCGGGCCGCCCTGAACGGCGAGATCACCGAACAGCGCAAGCAGGTCACCGTGATGGCCAAGCGCAAGGAGCAGGCCGAACGCGCCCTGACCGTCGCCAACACGCCCAAGCCTCCGCAGACCACCGCCGACACCAGCTCCAACCGGGGCACCTCCACCGCCAACGCGAAGGCGGCGCCACGCAACTCCGACGGCTCCTGGCCCTCCGAGTCGTGCAGCGTCAACGACCCCACGCCCGCCAACGGCTGCATCACCCCGCGCACCCTGCACGCGCTCAACCAGGCCAAGGCCGCCGGCTTCACCCGGTACGTCTCCTGTCACCGCCCCAGCGGCTCGGGCGAGCACCCGAAGGGCCGGGCCTGCGACTTCGCCGCCCAGACGAGCGGCTTCGGCGGCAACGCCACCGGCGGCGACAAGACGTACGGCAACAACCTGGCCGCGTACTTCATCCGCAACGCCGACCGGCTCGCCGTGCTGTACGTGATCTGGTACCGGCAGATCTGGCTGCCCAGCAGCGGGTGGAAGTCGTACAGCGGCGCCGGTGGCACCCCGTCCACCGACCACACCAACCACGTACACCTGTCGGTCTACTGACCCGGCCGTTCCCCGCAGCGCATGATGCCTGTGAGTCATCGTGATGACTCACAGGCATCACGTTCGTTCGGGCAGTCGCGCGGCGCTGGCCGGCTACGTCAGCGGGCGTACCCCTGATGTCGCCGCTCGTCGGACGACCCGGCCAGAGCCGGCGGGCAGCCTTGCGGTATGCCTCGGATCCCACCCGCCGCCCGCAAGGGCCTTCTCACCCTGCACCTGGTCACGTCGCTGGGCTGGCTCGGCGCGGACCTGGTGCTGCTCACCCTCGGCATCGCCGTGCAGCGGGGCGCCGACCCGGCGGTGCTCTACCCGGTCGGCGCGCTGGTCGGCACCGTCCTGTTCGCGCCGCTGAGCGTCCTGGTGTGGCTCATCGGTGTCGCCAGCGCGCTGCTCACCCCGTGGGGCCTCGTGCGCTACCGGTGGGTGCTGGTCAAGCTCGTGCTCACCACGGTGATGGCCGGGCTGGTGCTGTTCCTGCTCACCCCGAACCTGCGGCACGCCGGAGAGTTGGGCGCCGCCCTGCCCGCACGGGACCGCGCCGACCTGGTGATCGCACCCGCGGTGTCGACCACCCTCCTGCTCATCGCGACGGTGCTGTCCACGTACAAGCCGTGGGGACGTCGCCCCGCAAGATCGCGCTAGAACCAGGATGTCGTGGCCTCCTGAGCGTCAACAGGCCACTCCATCCAGGATCGAGCACGATCATGGACCCGGGCGGCGGGCCGCGGGCGGGTCGGGACCCGGGCGGGCAAGGGCGCGGGTCAGGCCGGGGGCGGTGGGTCGCCGGTGCGGTTGAGGGCTGGGCCCAGGCGGGCGGCCAGGGCCAGGTGAGCGGCCCGCGCCTGGCGGAACGCGTACCGGAACAGCGGCGTCGGTGCGGTCAGGGTGATCTCGACGTCGATCCGGACCAGGCCGTCGGGCTCGGCGCGCAGTCGGGTGTGGTTGTGCACGGTGGTGGCGGGCCACTGCCGGGCCACCATGATGATCTCGTCGTCGCTGCTGCTCAGCACGTCCGCCTGGTACGTGGTGCGGAAGCGTAGTGGGCCGGCCACCAGCCTGTCGTTGATCGTGTAGCTGGCCTGGGCGCCGGGTCGGGGCGGCACTTGACGGACCTGGACGATCAGCGGGTGCAGCTCACCCTGTCGGGTCAGGTCGCTGAGCATCGCCGCCGCCTCGGCCAGCGAGCACCGGGCCTGGACGGTGTAGCTGAAGGTATCGCTGCTGAGCACACGTCTCCCGCCGTCGATTGTCGCACGATCGTCCCGTACCGATGCCTGACTGGCAACGCCCGACGGCGGCCGGATGCCCGGACGAACCCCGGCCGATGGGGTGCCGCACCGCCAGTCATCGCATTAAGGTCGGTTGGTGGTAAATCACCCGACCAGGATGAAGGGCGACATCATGCGCGGTGACAACAGGTGAGCGGGCACGTGATGGTCTTCGCACCCACGCCGCAGCTCACGGTCACCGTGGACCAGCCGAACGACCACCCGGAGCTGCACCTGCACCCCGGCGGGCAGGGTGTCTGGCAGGCCCGGATGGTGCTGTCGCTCGGTGTCGACGTGGTGCTCTGCGCCGCCCTCGGCGGCGAGATCGGCCAGGTGTTGGAGCCACTCCTGGTCAGCGAGGGCGTGGACCTCAAGGTGGTGGCCCGGGACTCCGGCAGCGGCGGGTACGTGCACGACCGCCGGGGCGGCTCGCGGCAGGAGATCGCCGACGTGCCCGGGCAGCCGCTGAGCCGACACGAGCTGGACGAGTTGTACAACCTGGCCCTCGGCGAGGGCCTGCGGGCCGCGGTGAGCGTCCTCAGTGGGCCGAACGAGCCGTGGCTCGTCCCGGCCGACCTGTACCGGCGCTTCGCCGCCGACCTCGGCGCCAACGGCGGGCGGGTGGTGGTCGACCTCTCCGGCGATCACCTCGGTGCGGTGCTGGAGAGCGGCGTGTTCTTCCTCAAGGTGAGCCACGAGGAGTTGATCCGCGACGGTCGCGCCCGCAGCGACGACAGCCTGGAGCTGACCCGCACCATGTACGAGCTGCACGCCGCCGGTGCCGAGACGGTGGTGGTGAGCCGGGCCGACCAGCCGGCGTTGGCGCTCATCGACGGGGAACTGTTCGAGGTGGAGATGCCCCGGTTGGAGGCCGCCGACCCGCGCGGCGCGGGCGACTCGATGACCGCCGGGGTGGCGGCCGTCGTGGCCCGCGGCGGGGACATCCGGACCGCCATCCGCACCGGTGCCGCCGCCGGGGCGATGAACGTGACCCGGCACGGCCTCGGCACCGGACGACTGGACTCGATCACCGGCCTGGTCGAGCGGGTCCGGCTGGTGCCGGCGGACAGCCGACCCCAGGAGCGGACCACCCCGGACGAGCTGGCCGACCGGGTGGTCGAGCGATGACGCTGCGCGTGCTGATCACCAACGACGACGGGATCGCCGCGCCGGGCATCCAGGCCCTGGCCTGGGCGGCGGCACAGCGGGGCCTGGACGTGGTGGTCGCGGCGCCGCTGGAGGAGGCGAGCGGCACCAGCGCCGCGATGAGCGCCGTGGAGCGGGACGGGCGGGTCGTCGTGAACGACCACCCGCTGCCGGACCTGTCGGGTGTGCCGGCGTACGGGGTGGGTGGCTCCCCCGGCTTCATCACCCTGATCGCGCTGCACGGCGCGTTCGGCCCGCCGCCGTCGGTGGTGCTCTCCGGCATCAACCGGGGTGCCAACGCGGGCCGTGCCGTGCTGCACTCCGGGACGGTGGGTGCCGCGTTCACCGCCGCGATGAACGGCTGCCGGGCGATGGCGGTCTCCCTGGACGTGCTCTCCGCGGGCGAGGCGACGGCAGCCAGCGGTGGCGCCGCGGTGGACGCCGCCGCCCGGGTACGCGACGCCGAGCGGCACTGGAGCACCGCCGCGCGGGTCGCCCTGGACCTGCTGCCCCGGTTGACCTCCGCGCCGCTGGAGAGCGTGCTCAACGTCAACGCCCCGGACCTGCCGCACGGGCGGCTGCGTGGGGTGCGACGCGGCACACTGGCCAGCTTCGGTCAGGTGCAGATGACGGTGGCCGAATCCGGCCACGGCTTCGTCCGGACGTCGTTGGAGGAGCCGGGGCAGGCCGCGCAGCCCGGCACGGACGTGGCGCTGCTGGCCGCCGGGTACGCCTCGGTGACGGCCATCCGGGCAGTCACCGAAGCGACGGATGTCGACCTGACCGGGCTGGACGACCAGCCCTGACGGTCATGGCGGGCGCGCTCAGGCGCCGGGCAGCACCTCGGGGGTGGCCGCGCCGGCGAAGTAGGGCTCCGGTGCACCGAACAGGCCGAGCAGGCCGGTCACCCAGAGCTGCCGGTGCACGAACCGGCTCGGCTCGGTGACCACCAGCTTGACGTCGCTGACCTCGGCCGTCTGGAAGCCGGCAACCATGGCGCTGATGCCGACGGAGTCGATGAAGGTGACCAGCCTCATGTTGAGCTCGATGCGCAGCGGTCGGCCCTTGGCCAGCACCTCCGCGATCGCCTCACGCACCTCGTACGCTGTGTCGACGTCGATCTCGCCCCGCGGGGCGATCTCCACGACTCCACCGGACAAAACCGACTTCACGATCGACAGGCTCACGCGAGCACCTCCACCCGCCCGTCCCCCGGGCGCCTCATCAGTACGCGGGCCGCGACCGAGAGTATTCCTCCGACAGCCTCGGTCGCCACCCCTCGGGATGAGCAATTCGCGGATCCGGCCGCACAAAGGCACCCATATCCGCACTTTTGAGTATCTGATTGCTCAAGACTTTTTGTTATTTGACCTCCGACGACCCGTCGTGACCGACGCGCCGCCGAACCAGGGTAGCGGCCCCGGCCCGACGCGCCCGACAACCGGCCCACAAGCGACGGCCCGCCCGCTGCCACCGGCGTGTCGCCTGCGGATACCCGCCCGTTCCGCGCCGTCGGCTTGCCGACGCCACCTAGCATCGGGCCGGGACACCGCCCGTGACGGAGAGGATCTTCGATGATCAAACGACTTGCTGGGCTGGCCGGCGTCGGCGTGCTGCTGGCCCTCGTACTGGCCTGCGGTTTCGGTGGTGGCGACGACGATGACGACGATGACGACGACTTCGCCCGCGGCGTCGCCGTGGTGGCGGTGCGCTGAGTCCCGGCAGCGGGCCGCAGCCGGCCGGGTTTGCACCCGGACGGCCCTGGGCACTGGCGGGGTAGGCGAACCGTGACGCGCTGAACAGACGCCGAGGTCCGAAGTGGCCGGCGGCTTCGGCACCCGAGGAGGTAACCACATGTTCGGAACCAACCTGCTGGACCGCCGCAACAAGCCGGAGCGGATTGCGGACCAGGCCTGGGAGCACCTGCTGTCCGCCGTCAGCTACGCCGGCGACAGTGTGCGCGACACCGCCCGCTCGGCCCGTCGCAACAGCGGCGACCTCGCCGACGGTGCGGGTGACCTGGTCGGCTCCGCCGCCGAGGAGGCGCGACGCCGCGCCTCGCTGGCCTTCGACGCACTCGCCGGCCGGCAGCCGGCTCTGCCCTGGACCCTGCTGATCGGTGCGGCGCTTGTCGGTGCCGCGGTCGGCTGGGCCGTCGGGTCGGCCGCGCGGGCCGCGGGCAGCCGGGATGACCGCGCGGTCGACGACGTGGAGTTCGTCGACGTGGACCGGCCCAACTCCCCGGCGGTCTGAACGACCGAACGACGCAGGGCCGCACTCGCTTGAGTGCGGCCCTGCGTCGTTCGCACCGCACCTGTCGATCGTGGGGTGGACCGGTCCGCCGGGTGCCGGACCCCTCAGGCAGCCCGACGGACCGGTGCTCGGGTGGTGATCGGGCCCTCCGGCCCGGATCACCAGGTCAGCGGCTCAGGCAGGTGACTGTGGTCGGCGGCGTGTTGCTGCCGGTCCACGAGCCGAGGAAGCCGCCGGTGGTGGTGGCCCCGGCGCCGAGCGCGCCGTTCCAGCCGCTGTCGCGGACCGAGACGACGGCCCCGACCTGGGTGTGGGTCCCGCCCCAGAGTTGGGTGATCTGCTGCCCGTTGGGGAAGGTCCAGCCGAGCGTCCAACCGGCGATGGGCACGCTGCCGGCATTCTGGACCACCAACTCCGCCTGGAAGCCACCCGACCAGGAGCCGGTGACGCGATAGGTCGCCGTACACCCACTCGTCGGCGGCGGCGTGGTGGGAGGCGGCGTCGTCGGAGGCGGCGTCGTCGGAGGCGGCGTCGTCGGCGGCGGCGTCGTCGGCGGCGGCGGCGTCGTCGGCGGCGGCGTCGTGGGGGGCGGCCCATCGGTCCGGTCGGCGACGAGGATGCCGCGCCCGTTGGAGCCGAGGTACACCCGGCCGTAGACGCGGGGGTCACCGGTCAACGCCTCGGCCGGGTTGCCGTACTGGTGGCGGTCGTCGTTGATGCGTACCCACGTCGCGCCGGCGTCGTCGGAGCGGTGCACGCCGGGCTGACCGTTCACCGTGCCGTACAGGAAGACGGCGGGGTTGGTCCGCCCGGGTGCCGCCTTGCCGAAGCCGACGTTGCCGGAGGCGCTGACGCCGTCCAGCTTGGTGAAGCTGGCACCGGAGTCGGTGGATCGCCACAGGCCACCGGGCCCGGCCAGCCACAACTCGCCGGAACGGCCGGGCAGCGCCTTGAACCGGACGTCGGTGGCGGGCAGACCGGTCGCCGCCGTGGCGGTGAAACTCGCCCCACCGTTGGTGCTGAGGTAGAACCGCCCGCCGCTGAAGCCGTAGAACCGGTTGGGGTCAACCCGGTCGGACTCGATGCTCGCGTTGGCGGGGATGCCGGCCGAGGGCGCCCACGAGTTGCCGAAGCCCACCGAGTAGACCACCCGTTGACCGGCGTCGCCGGGCGCCCAGACGAACCGGCTGCCGTCGGCCGCCGCGGCGACCGTGCCACCGGTGTTGACCCCGGACGGTTCGGTGCCCTGGAACCAGGTGGCCCCACCGTCGGTGGAGAACGCGACATGGCTGTCGCCGGGCCGGTCGGAGTCGGTGAAGCTCCCGGCCCGCACCAGTACGGCCGGTTTGCTCTCGGCATAGTCCAGGCTGGTGGTGGTCGTGAACACCGGTTGGGTGAACAGCATGGGCGGAATGGCGGTCAGGTCGGTGTGCCGGAAGCCACCGACGTCACCGAGCGCGCTGATCAGCGGTGCGCCGCTGGGCGGGCTGACCAGGTCGAGCACCGCCGTCTCCTCCAGCCCGCGGACCATCGGTCGGATGGTGAACTGGCCGCCGGTGTCCCACTTGGTGAGGTCGGTGGTGCCGTAGATGGTGGCGCCGGTGCCGTACATCATCCGGTTGGAGTCGTGCGGGTCGATCTCCACCGACTCGTTCATCCAGCCGAGCTTCGGCGAGGCCTCCGGGGGCGCCGGGTTGACGCCGAAGGTCAGCCAGGGCACCGAGCTGATGTCCATGGTGTAGCGGCGGGACCGCTCGGGATAGTTGGTGAAGTCCCAGATCCGGGTCCAGGTCGCCCCACCGTCGGTGCTGCGGAAGAAGATCGCGTCCGGCCACCAGGAGACCTGGGTGGCCACCATCAGCGTGTTGGGGTGCTGCCGGTCGATGGTCAGGCCGCTGTAGCCGAAGTAGTCGTCGCCGCTGGTGGAGGGCACCGGGCTGATCCGGGCCCAGGCTCCGGTCGACCGGGTGAACTTCCAGACGTCGCCCTTGCCGCCGTCGTACGGGCCACCGGTGTCGCTGGTGGCGATGTAGAGGTGACCGCCGACCGGGTCGACGACACCCTTGTGCGCCAGGTAGCCGGTGGGCTGGCCGGGAATGCGCGACCAGCTCACGCCCCCGTCGGTGCTGCGGTAGACCGGATTTTCCTTGTCCGCCACGCCCACGTAGATGGTCTGCGTCGTGGATCCGGCGGTGCCGGTGCTCTTGTCGAAGCTGACCCAGGTCAGGCCCTGGTTCTGCCCGTTGTAGCCGTTCGGGTCGCTGGGGTCGGCCCGGTAGTTGCCGACGTTCGGAAAGGCGGTGACCTTGGCCCAGGTCGCCCCGTGGTCGGTGCTGCGCCAGAGCCCGTTGCCGCCCTCGGCGCCGTAGTACAGGATGCTGTTCCGGTTGGGGTCGACGGCCAGCCGCTCACCCATCCCTCGGCCCGGCATGTTGCCGCCGTTCTTGAACGGCAACTCGGTGCTCTGCCAGGTGGCACCCTTGTCGGTCGAGCGCAGGATGGCGCCGTTGTTCGGGTCCCAGCCGTTGGTGTACATGCCGACCGCCGCGTACACCCGGTTGGTCTGCACCGGGTCGGTGGCGATGCTGACCACGCCGTTGTAACCCCAGCGGTCGGCGCCGACCCAGTCGAGCAGCGGCGTCCACGACTGGCTGGCCTGCTCCCAGCGGTACGCCCCACCGATGTCGGTGCGCGCGTAGATCAGGTTTTTCTCGGTGGGGTTGAAGACGATGCCGGGCACGAAGCCGCCGCCGCCCACCGGGACGTTGCGCCAGGTGTACGCCTCCGCTGCGGTCGGGGCGGAGGCCGACCCGGCGGGGGTGAGCGGGACCGCCACGACGGCTGTGGCGGCTGCCAGCACGGTCACGACCGTGCTGGCGAGACTTCTGGGCATCTGTGGATCCTCTCGGGAGGCAACCCCGGGGGACGGGGTTGGTCGCGTGGCGACGCCGTGGCCCGGGGGACGGGCACAACGACGGGACGGACGGAGCTGCCCTGGCTCCCACCACCCGACGCGACGGCTCCCGCAATCGAGGAATGTGACTACCGTAACCGAAATGGGCTCGCTTTGGAAGCGCTCCCATCATCTCCCCCGGCGCTCGCCCGTAACGTCCGGAGCTGCGGTCCTCACCCGGTGCGGGTGAGGACGCTTCACCCGTGGCGGCGGCAGGCTCGGACCCCGGCGGACCTCCGGCCGCAGCCGCCACCGGTCCGCCACCCACGCAGGGAGGAGGCCCAGATGGCGATCGCGGAGATCGACCGCACCGACCAGGACATCCAGTCCGCCGTCCTCGACGAGCTGACCTGGGAACCGAGGGTGCAGCCACACGAGATCGGGGTGACCGTGGCCGAGGGTGTGGTCACGCTGACCGGTCGGGTGGACAGCTACGCCAAGAAGTGGGCCGCCGAACGGGCCGCCCACCGGGTCGTCCGGGTCCGGGCGGTCGCCAACGACCTGGCCGTGCAACTGGCCAACGGCGCCGAGCGCACCGATCCCGACCTGGCCGCCGCGGCCAGCCACGCGCTGGAGTGGGATGCGTTCGTGCCCATCGAGAAGCTTCAGGTCACCGTCTCGTCCGGTTGGGTGACGCTGCACGGCGATGTCGAGTGGGAGTACCAGCGCCGGGCGGCCGAGCGCGCCGTCGGGCGGCTCACCGGCGTACGCGGGGTGAGCAACGGCGTCACCGTCCGGCCGACCGCCGCACCGGACGGCCGAAACCTGGCCGAACTGATCGTCGACGCCCTGGCCCGGGCCGGGGCGACCGAGGCCGAGCGGATCAGCGTCCGGGTGCACGGCGACACCGCGGTGCTCGCCGGGCTGGTGCACTCCATGCCGGAGCGCGCCGAGGTCGAGCAGGTGGCCTGGTCCGCGCCGGGCATCCGCGAGGTGCAGAACCACATCGCGGTCGCACCGGTACTGCGCTGAGCGAGAGCGAACGCCCGGCGGGCGCGGGCAAGCACGGCGGACGCCCGGCGGGCGCTGAGCGAGCGCGAAACCACCCGGGGTGGGTGAGCCGGCCTCACCCACCCCGGGAGCAGGCTGGTGGCATGAGTGATCCGAACGGGCTGATCCAACCGGGGCGCCCCGCGCCCGGTTTCACCCTGGCGGCCACCCCGGACGGGGCCCTGACCGGGCCCGAGCAGTTCCGGGGCCGACCTGTCGTACTCGCCTTCTACCCCGCCGACTGGAGCCCGGTCTGCGGTGACCAGATGTCGCTCTACCAGTCGGCGGCACCCGTCTTCGCCCAGTACCGGGCGGTGGTGCTCGGCGTCTCGGTGGACAGCATCTGGTCACACCGGGCATTCGCCCAGAGCCGGGGCATCGAGTTCCCACTGCTTGCCGACTTCGAGCCGAAGGGCGAGGTGGCCCGCCGCTACGGCGCGTACAGCTCGCGGGGTGAGGCGGACCGCGCGCTCGTGGTGCTCGACCCGACGGGGACGGTGGCCTGGAGCTACCTCTCGCCGCCGGACGTCAACCCGGGCGCGGACGGCATCTTCGACGCGCTGGACCAACTCGCCGCCGATCGGAAGGTGATGGCCGGATGACCACGCCACTGCAGGTGACCGCCCGACTGCGGGACCCGGTCACCACCGAGGACCACGTCCGGGGGCCGGCCGACGCGGCGGTGACAGTCGTCGAGTACGGCGACTTCCAGTGCCAGTTCTGCGGCGCGGCGTACCCGAACCTGCACGAGATGCTGCGGCAGCGGTCCGACACCGTCCGGCTGGTCTACCGGTACTTCCCGATCGCCAACGTCCACCCGTACGCCGAACGTGCCGCCGAGACGGCCGAGGCCGCCGCGGTTCGCGGCCGGTTCTGGGAGATGCACGACTGGCTCTACGAGCACCAGGACCAACTCGACCCGGTGCACCTCTCGCTCGGTGTCGAGCAGGTCGGGCTGCCGCCGGACGAGTTGAACGCCGAGGTGGAGAACCGGGCGCACGCCGACCGGGTGCGCCGGGACTTCGTGGGTGGCATTCGCAGCGGGGTGAACGGCACGCCCACCCTGTTCGTCAACGGCGTCCGCCACGACGGCGGGTACGAGTTGCCCGACCTGTTGACGGCCGTGGACGCGGCGAGTGACGCCTGACCGCGTTCCGCTCAGATGAGCCGCAACTCGCGCGCCCGCCGGACCGCCTCGCGCCGGCGGGTCGCGTCGAGTTTGCGGTAGATGTTGCGCACGTGGGTCTTCACGGTGTTGACCGAGAGGGACAGCTCGCTGGCGATCTCCACGTTGGACAGGATGCTCTGTAGGTAGCGCAGGATCGTCAGTTCCCGCTCGGTGAGCGGCTCGTCGAGGGCGCCCCTCGGCTCGGTGGTCGGGCGGGCGGGCCCGCGCCCGCTCTGCCCGGCCCCGCGCACCAGGTCACTGACCAACGCGAAGTGTGCGGTGCCCGCGTCCAGGTGTGCGGCCAGCAGGTCCCGGACCGGCGGTTCGGCGCGAGTGAACACCCGCCGGCAGCCCGGCGGGCCAGCCAGGTCCAGCACCTGCTCCAGGAGTCGACCCGCCCGACGCCCGTCCCCGGCCCGCTCGGCCAGGACGGCGTCCAGCAGGCCCGCGTCCAGGCGTACCGGCAGGGGCCAGGCCGTGGCCGTCGGCGCCTGCCAGGCGGGCACGCTGCGCGCGGCGGCGGCGTGGTCGCCGGCCAACAGCTCCACCCTGGCCCGCGCCACCGCGAGCGCCGGATCGGCGGTGCCGACCAGCGAGCCTCCGTCGGCGGTGCCGGCCAGCGAGCCTCCGTCGGCGGTGCCGGTCCCCTCGTCGGCGGTGCCGGCGAGCAGGTCGCGGGCGGCGGCCAGGTCGCCCCGCTCGGCGCGCAGTCCGGCCTCGGCGGCCCGCAGCAGGCCGGTCAGCTCGGCGGCGGACGGCCGGTCGGCCAGTGCTTCCCGGGCCCGGACGAGAAGTCGTTGGCCGGCGGCCAGGTCCCCGGCGTCGCGGTGCAGTTGTGCCCGGCACAGCGCCGCCGCCGCGGTGGCCACCGGTTCGCCGTCGGCGGCGGAGAGCCAGCCGTCGCCGGTGTCGTCGGCCCACCCGCCGGTGACGCCGAGTGCCGGGCCGGCGAGGTTGAGGTTCGCGGTGGCCTCGTCGGGCTGGTCGCGCAGCAGCGCCACCTGGGCCAACGCCAGGTACGCGTAGGCGCAGTCGAGCTGGCAGGACCAGCCCCGACACGGCGGCATGCCCAGCGCGTCCCGGGCCGCCTGCTCCGCCGCCCGCAGCCCCCCGCGCAGGGCGAGCAGCAGCGCGGCCCGGCTGGCGCCGACCAGCTCGGTGCGCGGCCGGCGGGCCTCCCGGGCGGCCGCCCGGGCACGGACGAACCGGGCGGTCGGCAACGCGCCCTCGGCCAACTCGACGAGCCCCAGTCCGGTGCCGGTGAACGCCCGCAGGTCGGCGTCGTCGGCGGCGTCGCCGCCACCGGATGTCGGCGCGGTGGTCGACGTGGAGTCCGGCAGCCGGGTCGGCGTGGCGCCCTCCGGGCGGGTCCGCAGCAGCCGGGCAGCGGCGGCGCGCACCTGCACCGGGTCGCCGGCGAGCCGGGCCACCGTCAGTTCCAGCGCGGTGACCAGCCGCAGGAACCGTTGCCGGCGAGGCACCGGCAGTCCCGCGGCGTGTCCGGCGGCGGCGCGCAGCTGATCGGTGGCGGCCGGCAGGTCACCGGCGTAGGCGCGCTCGGCAGCGTAGGCCAGCGCCACCTCCGGGTCGGCCCGGAGCACCTCCGCCGGCGGGGCCACCGGTGCCGGGGTGTGCACCGGGCCACTGTCGTACCGGGTCAGCTCCGGCCAGTGCGCGACGAACAGGTCGCCGGCCAGGTCCCACCGGCCGGCGGTCAGCGCGTGCCGCAGCGCGTCGGCCGGCCGGCCGTCGTTGGCGTACCAGTCGGCCGCCCGCACGTGCAGGTCGCGCACCTCGTGGTCGGGCAACCGGGCCAGGTCGGCGCGGAGCAGGTCGGCGAGCAGGGGGTCGCAGCGGTACCAGGGCGGGCGGGTGTCCTCCCGGTGCAGCAGACCACCGGTCCCGGCCAGGTCGGCGAGCGCCTGCCCGGCGTCGGCGCGGCCGGTCAGCGCCCCGGCCAGGTCGGCGCAGACGGTCTCGACGAGGGCGGTCCGACGCAGCAGGTCCTCCTCGGCCGGGTCGAGCGTCGCCAGCACCTCCTCGCGGAGGTACCCGGCGATCTCCGGTTGGTCTCCCCCGAACTGCCCCACCCAGCGCTCCGGGTCGCGCTGCCCGCGTACCGCCAGGGCGGCGATGCGCAACGCGGCCGGCCAGCCCCCGGTGCGCTCGCGGAGCTGGCGCACGGCGGCCGCCGGCAGGGCCGCGCCGTGCGCGGTGAGCAGGTCGGCCACCTCGTCGTCGGTGAACGCCAGCTCGTCCGGGCCGATCTCGGTCAGCTCGCCGGCGAGGCGCAGCCGGTGCAGGGGCAGGTGCAGCCCGGCCCGCGCCCCGATCACCAGGCGTAGTCGCTGCCCGGCGTGCCGCAGCAGGAACTCCACGCCGCTCAGCGCCGCCGGGTCGGCGACCCGGTGCAGGTCGTCGAGGATCAGCAGCACCGGCCGGTCCGCGGCGGCGAGGGTGGCGGCCAGCACCTCCAGTTGGTCGGGTCGGGGCGGCCGGTCGGGCACCGGGCCACCGTCCGCCGACCCGGTCGCGGTCCGCAACGCCGACGCGAGGTACGCCCAGAGCCGCGATGCGTCGTCGCCGACCTCCACCGACACCCAGGCCAGGACCGGGCTGGGTGTCGGTGCCGAGAGGTCGCCGGAGTCGGGCACCACGGCGCCCGGGTCGACGTCGGGCGTCTGACCGTCGAGCCGCGCCCAGGTGGCGAGCAGCGTGGTCTTGCCCCAGCCGGCGGGTGCGGCGACCAGGGTGACCGGTCCGGCACTGCCCTCGTCCAACCGGCGCAGCAGCCGGGGCCGGGCCACTACCGGCTCCGGTGGCACGGCCGGGCTCAGCCGCGACGCGAGCAGCGGTCGCTCCGGTGCCGTGTCGACGCGTACGCGATCCTGCTGTTCTGGCACTCAGCCCCACCCCCACCACGCGCTCCACCCCCGGTCGGCGAGCGGTTACCCGACGCGGGCCGGTTCACCCCTTCCGGGCGAGCACGCTTCACCCGAGGGCGACCGACGATCGGGGGACGTGGACCGGGAGGACGTGGGACGGGTGGGAGCGATGGGACGGCTGGTGCGGGCAGGACCCGCCCTCGGCGGCGCGGCGCGCAGCGGAGCGGCGCGCCTGTTGCGCGTACCCCGGTGGCGTCGTCGGACCGGCGCGGACCGCGACCCCGCCGCGGCGGCCCGGTGGGAGGTGGTGACCGTCGACCGGCCGCCGGAGCAGGTGCTGCCCGCCGGTCGGTGGCCGGAACCGCTGCGCCGCCTGGACGGCGCGGTCGAGGTGCGGGTGCGCCCGGCGCCCGGCGACCGGGGCACCGAGCTGGCCGCCCGACCGGTGGCCGGCGCCACCCCGCCGGTCGGGTTGGCCGCGCACCTGGTCGGCGACGACCCCCATCTGCTGGTCCGCCGGACCCTGCGCCAGATCAAGCAGCGGGTGGAGGCCGGCGAGGTGCTGCGCGCCGACCGATCGGCGCTGGACCGCCCCGAGGTCCGCGGGTGAGGGCGCTGTGCTGGGTGGCCGCCGACGAGCTGGCGGTACGCGAGGTGCCCGACCCGGAGCTGCGCAACGAGCGGGACGTCATCGTCCGGGTACGTCGCAGTGCCACCGCGGGCGGCGACCTGCCGCTGCTGGCCGGACGGCACCCCCTGCTGCGCTCCGGCGACGTGCTCGGGGCCGAGTTCCTGGGCGAGGTGGTCGAGGTCGGTCCCGGGGTCCGCCGGCACCGGGGCGGCGATCGGGTGGTCGTCGGCGCGAGCGTCGCCTGCGGCGGCTGCTGGTACTGCCGTCAGGGCCTGCACTCCTGCTGCGACAACGCCCATGCCGACCAGGCGAGCGACGACCCCGACCGGGGACACTCGGACGCCGGCTGCTTCGGCCGGCCCCGGGCGGCGGGCGGGTTCGCGGGCGGTCACGCGGAGTACGTGCGGGTGCCGTACGCCGATGTGAGTGCCTTCCCGGTGCCGGACGCGGTCGACGACGACCGGGCGGTGTTCGCCGCCGACGCGGCGCCGACCGGGTGGCTGGCCGCCGAGCTGGGCGCGGTGCGGCCCGGGGACGTGGTGGCGGTCTGGGGTGCCGGGGCGGTGGGTCAGTTGACCGCTCGGGCGGCGGTGCTGCACGGTGCCGCCCGGGTGCTCGTCGTCGACCGGCACGAGGAGCGGTTGCGGATGGCCGAGCGGCACTCCGGGGCGGAGCCGCTGGACTACCGTCGCACCGACGTCGCGGCGGAGCTGCGCGACCGCAGCGGTGGGCGCGGGCCGGACGTGTGCGTGGTGACTGTCGGCGCGCCGCCACCCGAGCGGTTCGCTGCCGACCGGCCGGACGCGAGACGCGAGGCCGTGCACGCCTGCCGCAAGGGCGGTGTGGTGGTGCTGCTCGGCGGGACGGACGGGTTCGTCGACGCGTTCCCGCTGGGCACGGTGACCGACCGACGGCTGACGTTGCGCGGGGCCCGTCGGCCGGACCTGCGCAGCGTGCCGATGCTGCTGGACCGGATGGCCCGCGACGAGCTGCGCACCGAACACCTGGCCACCCACCGGTTGCCGCTGGCGCACGGCCCCGAGGGGTACGCGCTGTTCCGGGACCGGGCCGACGGCTGCGTACGGGCCGTGTTCACGCCGTGACGTCTGCTCGGCACCGTGCGTCGACGCGAGCAGGTGGCAGACTCCGGGGATGGTTGGCGAGCGGACGTACGACGTGGTGCTGTTCGGGGCGACCGGGTTCACCGGTGGCCTGACCGCCGAATACCTGGCCCGACACGCGCCGGCCGGGCTGCGTTGGGCGCTGGCCGGCCGCAACCCGGCCCGCCTGGCCGCCGTCCGGGACCGGCTCACCGCGATCGACCCGACACGTGCCGACCTGCCGCTGCTCACCGCCGACGTGACGGACGCCGAGTCGCTGCGGGCCGTGGCGGAGAGCGCCCGGGTGGTGGCCAGCACGGTCGGCCCGTACGTCCACCACGGTGAGCCGCTGGTCGCGGCCTGCGCGGCGGCCGGCACCGACTATCTGGACATCACCGGCGAGCCGGAGTTCGTCGACCTGATGTACGTGCGCCACCACGCCCAGGCGACAGGCACCGGCGCGCGGCTGGTGCACGCCTGCGGGTTCGACTCCGTCCCGCACGACCTGGGCGTCTGGTTCACCGTCAAGCAGTTGCCCGCCGACGTTCCGATCACCGTGGACGGTCACGTCCGCGCCGGTGGCCGGGTCTCCGCCGGCACCTACCATTCGGCGCTCACCGCGTTCTCCCGGACCGGGCAGGCCAGCCGGGCCGCCCGGGAGCGCCGGGCGGTCGAGCCGCGCCCCACCGACCGCCGGGTCCGCGCCGTGCCGGGCCGGCTGGCCCGCTCCGCCGAGGTGGGCGGCTGGACCGTGCCGCTGCCGACAATCGACCCGCAGGTGGTCCGCCGGTCGGCGGCGGCCCGCCCGGAGTACGGCCCGGACTTCCGGTACCGGCACTTCGCCGCGGTGAAGCGGCTGCCCACCGTGCTGGCCGGCGCGGTCGGGCTCGGCGCGCTGATCGGGCTGGTGCGGCTGCCGCCCAGTCGACGCTGGCTGCTCGGTCGGCTCGCGTCCGGGCAGGGGCCGACCGCCGAGCAGCGGGCGGCGTCCTGGTTCACGGTCCGGTTCGTCGGCACCGGCGGCGGGCGGCGGGTGGTCACCGAGGTGGCCGGCGGCGACCCGGGTTACGACGAGACGGCGAAGATGCTCGCCGAGTCGGCGCTCTGCCTGGCACTCGACGAGCTGCCGCCGACCGCCGGGCAGCTCACCCCGGTCGCCGCGATGGGGGACGCGCTGCTCGACCGGCTCGTCCGTGCCGGGCTCACCTTCCGGGTGCTGGGCCGCTCGGCTTGACCCTCGACCGGGTCGAGGGGGCAGGATGCCCAGCGTGAGCGACCTGCACAGCATCGGTGAGCTGGCCCGGGCCAGTGGCCTGACCGTCAGCGCGTTGCGCTTCTACGACTCGGCGGGGGTGCTTCAGCCGGCCCTGGTCGACCCGGTGACCGGCTACCGCTGGTACACCGACGAGCAGATCACCCCGGCCCGGTTGGTGGCCGGGCTGCGCCGGATCGGGGTGCCGGTCCCGGAGATCGCCGCCGCGGTCCGCGCCGAGCCGGCCGTGGTGCACCGGATGCTCGACGCGCACCTGCGCCGGCTCGCCGACGGGCTCACCGACGCCCGTCGGGAGGCCGCCCGGCTGCGGGCCCTGGTCGACCCGGCCCAGCCGGCCACCACCACGCTGCTGCTCTCCCCCGCCGACCTGGCCGCCGCGCTCGACGCGGTGCGCTTCGCCGTCGGCGTCGACCCGGAGCTGCCGATGCTCTCCGGCGTGCTGCTCGACGTGGAGCCCGACGGGGTCCGACTCGTCGCCACCGACCGGTACCGGCTCGCGCTGGCTCGGGCCGGGGCCGACGTCGACGGACCGCCGGTGCGGGTGTTCGTGCCGGTGGCCCTCGTTGACCGGCTCCGCCCGCTGCTCGACGCCGCCGACGCCCCACCGGTGTGGCTGAGCGTGGCCGGCGCGGACCTGCGGGTGCGGGTGGCCGAGGCCACGGTGACCGGCACCGCCCTGCCGTACGACTTCCCGGACTACCGCCGGCTGCTGCGCAAGGCCGTCGGCGACCGGCCGGCCGCCCGCCGGATCCCGGTGGACGTGGCGACGCTGCGCGCCGCGCTGGCCGACCCGGCGGCTCCCACCGTCGCCCGTGACCACGACGGCACCACCAGGGCGGTCACCGTGCTCGGCGTCGACGACGAGGGCGGTCTGCGGCTGCTCCCCGCCGCCGACCTGGCCTCCGACACGCTGCGGGTCGGCGTGGACGGCGGCTACCTGCTCGACGCGCTGACCGCGGCCGGGGCGCCGCAGCTGGTGTTGGAGCTGGACGGCCCGATCGCCCCGCTGGCCGTACGCCGACCGGACGACGCGGACACCTACTCCGTGCTGATGCCGATCCGGCTCTGACTGCGCGGCCGGCACTCCCCGTTCCGGGAGTGCCGCACTCCCCGTTCCGGGAGTGCCGCACTCCCCGTTCCGGGAGGAAAAGCCCGCGACGGTAGCATCGGGTGGTTCACCTGTGACCCCGGACGGAGGCGTACGGAGCAGCATGCTCGACATGGAGTTGATCCGGAAGGATCGCGAGGCGGTGGCGACCGCGCTGGCGAAGCGTCTGGATCCCGCCGAGGTCACCCGGGCGCTGGACGAGATCCAGCGGCTCGACCAGGAACGCCGCACCCTGATCACGGAGATCGACGCCGAGCGGCAGCGTCGCAAGGCCGAGGCTCGGGCGTACGCGCAGGCGAAGCGGGCCGGCGAGGAGCCGCAGGCCGCCGCGCCGGAGGCCGAGCGTAAGCAGCTCGCCGAGCTGGAGTCCCAACTGGACGAGGTGCAGTCGCGGCTGCGTACGGCGATGAGTGAGCTGCCCAACCTGCCGGCCGACGACGTGGTGGCCGGCGGCAAGGAAGCCAACCGGGTCGTGAAGACCTTCGGCGAGCCGCCGGTGATCGACAAGGTCCGCGACCACGTCGAGTTGAGCCGCGCGCTGGGCCTCGTCGACTACGAACGCGGGGTCAAGCTCGGCGGCTCCGGCTTCTGGATGTACACCGGTGCCGGCGCCCGGCTGGAGTGGGCGCTGCTCAACTACTTCATCGACCAGCACGTCAAGGCCGGGTACGAATTCCTGCTCCCGCCGCACCTGCTGCTCGACTCGGCCGGCTTCGCCGCCGGGCAGTTCCCGAAGTTCTACGACGACGTCTACCACCTGGACGCCGAGTCCGCCCCGCGCGGGCAGTTCCTGTTGCCCACCTCGGAGACGGCGATCCTCGGCGCGTACCAGGACGAGATCCTGGAGACCCCGAAGCTGCCGCTGAAGGCCTTCGCGTACACGCCGTGCTACCGGCGGGAGTCGGCCGGCTCGCACTCCGACGAGCGCGGCACGGTGCGCGGGCACCAGTTCAACAAGGTGGAGATCTTCCAGTTCACCCTGCCGGAGCAGGCCGACGCGGCACTGGAGGAGATGCTCGCCCACGCGGAGAGCCTGGTCGAGGGGCTGGGCCTGCACTACCAGCGCTCGCTGCTCTCCGCCGGTGACGCCAGCGCGGCCATGCGCAAGACCCTCGACATCGAGGTGTGGATGCCGAGCACCGGCAAGTACAAGGAGGTGTCGTCGGTCTCCTGGTCCGGCGACTACCAGGCGCGTCGGGCGGCCATCCGCTACCGCGAGCCGGGCGGCAAGCAGACCCGCTTCGTGCACACCCTCAACGGCTCCGCCTTGGCCACCAGCCGCCTGTTCCCCGCCATCCTGGAGCAGAACCAGCAGCCCGACGGCAGCGTCCTGATCCCCAAGGTCCTCCAAGACCGCCTAGGAACAGACCGCCTAACCCCCCGCTAACCCCCGCCCCGCCCCCGCTGCCCTCCCCCGCCCCCCTGCCCTCCCCCTCCGCCCTGCCCCGCTCCGCCCTGTCCCGCCTCGTTGATCATGGAGTTATTGCCCCTCGCCTCGGCGTGTCGTGGCAATAACCTCATGATCAACGGGGTGGGGGTGGTGGAGGAGGAGCGCGGTCAGGAGCAGGGTGGCTAGTGCGGCCAGCAGTAGCGCTGGGCCTAGGGTGTTCAGGGTGTTGGCTAGGGTTTGTTGGAGCTGGGCGGCCGCTTGGATGACCGGGTCTTGTAGGGCTTGTCGGCTTCCGGCGGCCAGCCTCAGTTCGTACCAGCCGTACCAGGCTACGTAACCGCCGGCGAGCAGCAGCACCAGGCCGCTGAGGCGGGGCACCAGCGCGCCCGCGACGCGCAGCCGGGCCACCAGACCGTCGCGCAGCAGCGCCACACCCAGCGCGGCGACCGCGACCACCAGGCCCATCCCGAGGGCGTACGCGCCGAACAGCGCCAACCCCTGCCCGGTCGAGCCGGCCTGGAGGCTGGTCACCACGATGGCCAGGAACGGGGCGATGGCGCAGCCGAGCGACGCCAGCGCGTACGCCGCGCCGAACAGCGCCATCGACGGCCAGGAGCGGGTCAGCCGGGGTGCCCGGGTGGTCCAGCCGGGTGCGGGCAGTCGTCGGCCGGCGAGCAGCCAGCAGCCGGCCACCGCCAGCAGCACGCCGAGCGCCACGGTCAGCCACGGCAGCCGGGGCCGCAGCCAGCCGGCCAGCGGCGCGAGCGCCAGGCCGAACGCGCCGAACACCAGTACGTACCCCAGGGTCAGCCCGGCCGCCGCGGTGAGCGCGCGGCCGACCGCGCCGCGGGCGTCCGACGCCCCGGCGACCAACAGCGAGAGGTACGCGGGCAGCAACGCGAAGCCGCACGGGTTGACCGCGCCGAGCATGCCGGCGGTCAGCGCGAGCAGCAGGGGGCCGGTCACGCCCCGGCCAGTGCGGCGACCCGGGCGGTGAGTGCCTCACCGTCAAGGAAGCCCTGGTGGACCACCGTGCCGCTGCGATCGATGAGCACGAAGATGCTCTGCTGGGTCACCTTGAACCGCTTCCAGAGCACGCCCTTGCGGTCGTCGATCTGTGGCGTTGCGGCGAGGTCGAACTCGGTGACGAACTCCCTCATGGCCCGTTGCTCGCCCAGCCCGGCGACGCCGATGATCGGCACGGTGTCCCGGTAGCGGGGCGCGACCTCGGCCACCGTCCAGGCCTGGCTGGCGCAGGTGGCGCACCACGGCGCCCAGAACCACAGCACCACCGGCTTGCCGGCGAGCTGCGCCGCGTCGAACGCCGCGCCGGTGAGGGTGGTGCCGGTGAAGCGCAGCACGTCCGGGACCGCTGCCGGGGCCGTACTCGCCGAGCCGGTCGCGGCGGCGGTGGTGGTTGGCGGGGCACCGGTGGTGGCCGGCGCGGTGCCGGCGAGCGCCGGTGCCGGGGTGGCCGTACCGGTGCAGGAGACCACGCCGAGCAGCGCGGCGGCCAACGCCACGGCGGCGCCGGCACGGCGGGCCGCACCAACCCCGGCCAACCGCCTCGGTACGTGCCAGCTGCGCATGCGCGTCTCCGTTCGTTCGGCGAGAAGGTGCCCTTTCCTACTCGGCCTTGGCGAGGCGCAGAGCCAGCTCGGGGCACACCTTGACCGCCTTCAGCGCGCCCTCCCGCAGCCAGGTCGGCACGGGGGTGGGCGGGAAGGCGGGGTATCCGTTCGCGTCGAGCCGGATGAAGTCCGGTACGACGTGCGCGCACAGGCCGTGCCCGTCGCAGCGCGACCAGTCCAGGGTGAGCTTCTGCGGGTTCGCGTCGGGTGCGCCGGGCAGCCCCATCACACCCTTGACCCGCCGGCCGCAGCCGTCTCCGGTGGTGTGCAGTCGCAGGTCGTCGGCGAAGACCTCGATCGCGGAGAGCGCGAACCGGGCGGTGCCGTCCGGGTGGCTGCACGCGCCCCGGCCCCTCACCTCGCCGGCGGCGGCTCGCACCACGTCGGCCGGCTGGCTCCCGGCCACGGCCAGGTCCACCGCGCGGGCCAGGTCCGGCAGGCCCATCTTGCACGGCCCGCACTGGCCGGCGGACTCCCCGGCGAGATAGCGCACCACCTGGGCGGCCTCACCGAGCGGGCAGGTGTCGACGCCGAGCGGGACGATGATGCCCGCACCGAGGGTGCCGCCGACCGCGGCCAGGCCCTTGCGGGACACCTCGGCACTGTCCGCAGCCTCCGGGGTGATCCACTTGCCGTGGTAGCCGCCCATCAGGATGCCCTGGGTCTCCGGCACCTCGCACAGGTCGAGGACGTCGCGCAGCGGCATGCCGGCGGTGCACTCCACCACGGCCGGCCGGCCCGCCGCGCCGGTCACGGTGAGCAGCACGGTGCCCGGCTCGTCGTCGGTGCCGAGCGCGGCGTACTCGTACGGGCCGAGGCGGGCGCCGACGGCGAGCTGCGCGTACGTCTCGGCGTTCGACAGCAGGGTGGGCAGGCCGCTGACCCCGGAGTCGCTGGAGCGTTTCTTGGTGCCGGGCGGGATGTGCGGCAGGCCGTTGATCCCGTTGACGAGTGCGCCGCCCTCGCCGGAGATGAACCGGTGCGGCACGGTGACGATGGTGGTCAGCACCGGCATCCGGCGCTCTTCGAGGGCCTCCATCAGCGAGTCCCGGCCGACCCCGTCGTCGGCCACACCGATCACGATCTCGTCGGCGTCCAACGCGTACGCGGCCAGCGCCGCGCCGTCCAGGATCAGGTGCGGGGCGCGGGTGAGCAGCACCTTGTCCTTCCAGCTGGCCGGCTCCCCCTCGGTGGCGTTGACGACCACCACGGCGGCGAGGTCCTGCCGTTCGCAGGACTCCAACACCGCGCGCAGTTTGCGGGCGAACGGGAAACCCGCCCCGCCCTTGCCCTTGAGCTGCATGCCCTCGGCGAGCCGGAGCAGTTGCGCCGGCTCCATCGGGCCGATTGGGCCGTGCACCTCCTCGTGCGCGGCCAGGTCGAGCCGACCGAACTCGGCGAAGCCGGCGGTGAGCCGGGGCTCACCCACGCACGCGACCGGTGGCACTGCCGTGCGCATCACTTCGCCTCACCCCGCAGCCCAGCCCAGTACGCCCCGTCCACCGCGTCCGCGCTGGCCTTGCGACGCTTCGCGGACCGACCCTCGCCGGCTGCCCGCCGAGCGCGCCGGGACGCCAGGTCGACAAGGGTCGGGGTGTCGTCGACGGGCGGCGCGACCTCGTCCGGCACGTACCGGGCCGGCGGACGCCAGTAGTCCGGCTCCTCCGGCACGTCGTCCTCGACACTGTGCCGGCCGCTGCCGCTGCGCGGCGTCGCGGAGATCGGGCTGGCCGAGATCGGGCCGGCGGAGATCGGCTCGACGGAGACGGGGCCGGCGGAGATCGGCTCGACGGCCTGCCAGCGCAGCGGGCTGTCCCACGGCTCCTCCGGCTCGACCGTCGGCTGCGGCGGCGCCGAGTAGCGGCTGCCGTCGTCCTCGCTGCGCGACCGGCGGCGGGACCGCTCGGCGGCCGGCTCGTCGGCGCGTCGCCGACCGGTCGGAACGGCCTCGTCCCGGGTACGGGAGCCGCGCCGCCGGGTCACCGGCTCCAACTCCTCCTCGTCGCGTCGACGGGTGACAATCTCCTCGTCGTCGCGCCCGCGGGCGACGGTCTCCTCGGCGCTGCGGCGCGACCGGCGGGCCCTGGACTCCGCCTCGTCGCGCCGGCCGCGCGACTGTCGCTCGGTGTCGCGGCGGGCCGCCGGCTCTTCTTCCGCACGCCGGCGACGACTGGGTCGGGTCGACTCGACGAGGGAACCGGGCTCGGGCACCACCGGAACGGTGAACCGGTCCGGGTCACGCCGCGCGGCCGGCGCGGCCCAGGTGGCGGTGGTGGTCTCCGCCCAGGCGGGACGCTTGTCCGCGTCGGCGTTCTTGCGTCGGCTCAGCCCGGCCAGCAGCGACCGGCCGGTGTTCGTCTCCTTGGCCCGCCCGGCCAGCGCCGCGTTGCGCACCGCGGCCTGGTGCTGTTCGCGGCTGCGCCGGCCGATGGTGACCGAGAGCCGGACCAGCAGGGCCAGCACCACGAGCAGGATGCAGCCGAGGTAGCTGAACACCACCCAGGGGCTCGCGGCCCGACCGGCGTTGAGGCCGTGCAGCACGGCGAACGGCCAGGCGAGGTACGCGGTGGAGTGCAGGGTGCGCCACAGCCACTTGGGACCGACACCGGCGAAGCGGGCCCGGATGATGCCGGTCCAGATCACGCTGACCATCAGCAGGGCGGCCACGGTGCCGAGCCCGACGTAGAGCCCTCGGCCGCCGACGAACGGCACCAGCGCGTCGGTCGCGGCCGCCCGCCCGGTGGCGATCTTGGTGAGGACGTGGAAGCCGAGCCCGGCCACGCCCAGCACGCCGGTGGCCCGGTGCGCCGACTGCATCAGCACCCGGTGCGAGATGCGCAGCACCAGACGGTCGGTGGCGAGCAGGCCGAGCATCACGGTCAGGCTCAACGTCACCAGGGAGATCACCCCGGCGAAGAACTCGGTGAAGAAGAAGCCGTACGCGTACGCCTTCTGTCCAGCGCCCGTCAGCATGACCGCCGCCCACAGTGCGGCGAGCACCGACGCGATCAGCAGGGTGGTCGCCGACCTTGACGGTGTGCGTACCCCCCGACTGCTGGCGCTGGTCCGGACGGTGGCCGCCTTCTGGTTCTGCTGTGCCCGGGCCATGTGCTCCTCGATCGTCTCGCGGCGGCGTACCACCGGCCGACCCCTGCTCCCCCATCCAGTACGGGCCGGCGGGGCGCGCGGATCACCCGCGCCGAAAAATTTCTGGGCCGGAATCGAACCGAGGTGCGTCGACGTGCGTTGGCGTCCCCCTCGGTGCGGGGTCGGGACCTTTCGGTCGGCGGGTATCCGCGAACCGGGAGCCGCGAGCCGGCCGCCACCTTAGAGTGGTTTGGTGCCGTTTGACCGAAAGTCCAAGTACCGCCGTCGTGGCGTCTGGGTGGCCGCCGCCATCGGCGTACCCGCCCTGCTGGTGACCGCGCTGCTGGTGGGTCAGGCGCTGACCCCCGGCACGGCCCCCGACAGACGGATCGCGGCCGCCGACCCGACCCCGAGCAGTGCCGAGCAGAGCCCGGAGGAGCTGGTCCTCCCGGCCGCGCCCGCCCCGGCCGGGCTGCCGGTGGTCGACTACGACCCCGCGCCCGGAGGCTTCCCCGCCGATCCGGCCACCCTGGACACCACGCCGCTGACCGAGGGCGTGCACCCGACCAGGCGGATCGCCGCGTACGACGCACCCGGCGGCCGTCCGCGCGCCTTCCTCGAACCCACGATCAGCGGCGTCGAGCTGACCATGCCGATCGCCGAGCGGCGCGCCGGCTGGACGGCCGTCCTGCTGCCCTCCGCCAATCGGCGCCTCGCCTGGCTGCCGGCCGGCGGGTTCGACACCGTGGCGCTGCGCGACCAGATCGTGGTGGAACGCAAGGTCCACCGGCTCACCTGGTACCGGGCCGGCGCGGCGGTGCGTTCCTGGGAGGTCAGCCTCGGCCAGTCGGGACAGGAGACGCCGCTGGGGCGGACGTTCGTCCTGGGTCGGACCCCGCCGCCCGAGGAGGTCTACGGAGGCGTGGACATCTACGCCCTCGGCTCGGTGCCCGACGACCCCGAGTCGGTGCCGGCCGGGCTGCGCGGCGCCCACATCGGGGTGCACACCTGGTACAACGACGACGAGCTGGGTGCGAACACCACGAACGGCTGCATCCGGCTGACCCGCAGCGGCCAGCGGGAGTTGCTCGCCGAGGTCCGGCCCGGCAGCAGCGTGGTGGTCGTCGACAAGCTGCCCACCCCGCCCCCGACCGCCTGAGGTGCGGCCGTCACTCGCCGAGCAGCCAGCCGTTCTGCTCGGCGACCCGGATCGCCTCGGCCCGGTTGCGCGCACCGGTCTTGCCGATCGCCGCCGAGAGGTGGTTGCGCACCGTCCCCTCGGACAGGTGCAGCACCCTGGCCAGGTCGGCGACCGTGCCACCGCCGCGGGCGGTCCGCAACACCTCGGTCTCCCGGTCGGTCAGCGGGCTCACCCCGGCGGCCAGGGTCTCGGCGGCCAGTGCGGGGTCGACCACCCGCAGACCGGCGTACACCCGGCGGACCGCGTCGGCGAGTTGCCGAGCCGGGGTGTCCTTGACCACGAAGCCGCTCGCGCCGGCCTCCATCGCCCGACGCAGGTAGCCGGGCCGGCCGAAGGTGGTCACCACCAACACCCGGCAGGTCGGCACCGCGGTCCGTAACGCGGCGGCGGCGGCGATCCCGTCCAGGCCGGGCATCTCCACGTCCAGCAGGGCGACGTCGGGGTTGCTGCGGCGCGCAGCGGGGACCACCTCGTCGCCCCGGCCGACCTCGGCCACCACGCTCAGGTCCTCCTCCAGCGAGAGCAACGCGGCCAGCGCGCCCCGGACCAGTGCCTGATCGTCGGCGAGCAGCAGCCGGATCGGCGGGGAGTCGCCGCTCACCGGGCCCCCGCCGGGGCGTGCACCCGGAGCAGGAAGCCACTCCCGTCCGGCCGGCGGCCGACGCTGAGCGCGGCGTCCAACTCCCGCGCCCGCTCACGCAGGCCGATCAGCCCGTACCCGCCGGCGTCGGGAGTGGACGGACCCCGCCCGTCGTCGCTCACCTCGACCCGGTCCGGGTGCACCCGGATCGTGCAGCACCGTGCCCCGCTGTGCCGGACCACGTTCGTCACCCCTTCCCGCACCGCCCACCCGAACAACCGGTCCCACTCGTCCGGCAGCGCCGGCACCTCGGCCGGCAGGTCCGCCGCGATGCCCGCCGCGGCCAGCGCGGAGCGGGCGCCGGCCACCTCCGCGGCGAGGGTGACCTCGCGGTACGCCCCGACCGTCTGCCGTACGTCGGCCAGCGCCGCGCGGGCCAGCGCCTCCACCTCGGCGATCTCGACGGCGGCGCGCGCATGGTCCACCTCGATGAGCCGGCCCGCCAACTCGGCCTTGATCGCCACCACGGTCAACGAGTGCCCGAGAATGTCGTGCAGGTCGCGGGCGGCGCGGGCCCGCTCCTCGGCGACCGCGAGCCGGCCGATCTCCTGCTGGGCGGCCCGAAGTTCGCTGTTGCGCTGCGCCAGCCGGGACACCCCGAACATGGCGAACGAGGCGAGCAGGACCGCGACGGTGACCGTGCTCTCCCCCGTCCAGGTCGGCACCAGCCAGGCCCCCACCAGTGGAATCAGCGCGCAGAGCGCCACGATGACCACTGCCTGCGCCGCGGACAGCAGGAACACCGCGGACGCGGCCACGAACACCAGCGTGGCCGTCCAGTCCCCGGCGGTGCCCGGGATGCTGGCCAGACCCAGCACCACCAGGCCTGTCAGCGCGAGCCCCGCCCGGCGTGGGGGGATCGGTCGGAGGTGCTCACGCAGCTGACGGGCCCACTGGAACAGCAGCACGTAGCCGAGACCGAAGGCGATCAGGGTGGCGACGCCGACCACCCGCCGCCACGGCTGCGGCTGGTGCAGTGCGGTGGAGAGAGGCACATTGAGGAAGAACAGCCACACCGCGGCCAGCAGCCAACCGGTGAACCGCCATCGGCGGCTCACCGGTCGGGGCTGACCCGTCAGGGAGTCCATCGGGTTCACGCTAGCCGTCGCGCGGGGGTCAGACCCGCGCGGTGTCCCGGCGGAACAGCCGGGCCGCACCGACACCGAAGAGCAGTGCCCAGACGACGAGGTTGGCCACCGCCGCCACACTCACCCCCTCGCCGGTCAGCGGGGCGCGGGCCAGCACACCCATGCCGTACACCGGGGTGAACTTCGCGACCTCCTGGAGCACCTCCGGCAGCACCTCGACCGGGACGAACAGGCCACCGAACATGGCCAGCACGGCCAGGATCGGGCCGATGAACTGCATGACGTTCTCGGCCGGCACCAGGTAGCCGATGAACAGGCCGAACGCGGCGAACACCAGCGAGCCGAGCCAGGCGGCGAGCCCGGACAGCAGCCAGACGTACGCGGGGATGCGCACACCGGCCGCCGCGCCCACCAGGAACTCGACGACGACGGCGAGCAGGCCGAGGGTCATCGCGGTGACCAGCTTGGTGGCCACGTACGCGGTCGGGCGCAACGGGGTGAGCCGCAGCTGCCGGCTCCAGCCCAGTGCCCGCTCGGTGGCGACCGCGCCGCCCGCGCTGGTGGTCGCCACCATGGCCGCGTACACCGCCAGGCTGATCATGACGTACGCGGTGACCGGGCGACCGTTGTCCAGCGACTGCCCGCCCTGCGGCAGGCCGAAGATGAGGAAGAAGACGCCCGGCATGATCAGCGTGAAGGCGAGGGTGCGGCGGTTACGCAGCACCCGGCGCAGCTCGATGAGCAGGACTCCCGGAGCGAACCCGCCCAGGGCGGGCAGCCGACGGTCCGGCTCGGCGGCACGGGCGGGGGTGGGGGTGGGGGTGGGGGCGATGGTCGTCATCTCAGGCTCCGGTGTGCGCGGTGGTCAGGGCGAGGAAGGCGTCCTCGAGGTTGCGGGAGGTGATCTCCACGTCCCGGGCGTCGGTGCGGGTGAGCAGGTGCCGGGCGATCGCGTCCGAGTCACCGGTGCGCACCAGCACGCTGTCGCCGCGTACCTCCACGGCGTCGACGCCGGGCAGCGCGGCCAGCGCGGCCTGGTCGGCGCCGGGGAGGGTGGCCCGGACCGTGCGGCCGGCGGCCAGGTTCTTGATCTCCGCGGTGGTGCCGTCGGCGACGATGCGCCCCTGCCGGACCAGCACGATCCGGTCGGCGTACGCGTCGGCCTCGTCCAGGTAGTGGGTGGCGAAGATGACGGTCCGGCCGGCCCGCGCGTCACGGCACAGGGCCTGCCAGAAGTCCCGTCGGCCCTCGACGTCCATGCCGGTGGTCGGCTCGTCGAGCACCATCAGATCCGGGTCGGGCAACAGCGCCAGCGCGAAGCGCAGCCGCTGCTGCTGCCCGCCGGAGCACCGCCCGACGACCCGCCCGGCGATGTCGGCGATACCGGCCCGCTCCAGCACCTCGGCCGTCGGGCGGGTGTGCCGGTAGAAGTGCGCGCTCATCTCGACCGTCTCGCCGACGGTGAGGTCCTTGAGCAGCCCGCCGGTCTGGAGCACGGCGGCGACCCGACCCCGGGCCACCGCGTTGTCCGGGGTGCCGCCGAGGATGCGGACGGTGCCCTCGTCCGGGCGGGCCAAACCGAGCAGCATGTCGATGGTGGTGGTCTTGCCCGCCCCGTTGGGGCCGAGGAACGCCACCACCTCGCCGGGCTGCACCCGCAGGCTCAGCCCGTCGACCGCGGTGACCGCGCCGAAGGTCTTGGTGAGGCCGCTCAACTCGACGGCCGGATGCGTACTGGTCATGTCAACCATGCTCCGGCGGCGCGTACCCCGATGCCCGGAGCGGTCGTCACGTCCCGGCCATGACATTTGTCAGGGCCTGGGCGGCACGCAGAGTGACCGCCGCGCGAGCGAGCACCACCGCGAGCGTGATGCCCCTGAGTCATCAATATGCCCCTGTGTCATCACGCTCTCTGCCATGTCCGCCCCACACGCGGCACGACGAGGCGAGCACCGGCGGAGGAATTCCCCGCGCGGCAGCGGGTAACCGCCGGGCCGGACGCCGCGACACCGGGAGGATGCGATGGGTGCCACGCCGCAGGGCCAGGTCGACACGATCGTGCTGATCCACGGGCTCTGGATGACCCCGCGCAGCTGGCAGGGGTGGACCGAGCGGTACACCGCGCGCGGCATGCACGTCATCGCCCCGGCCTGGCCCGGGATGGACCGGTCCGTGGAGGAGTTGCGGGACGACCCCGCCCCCATCGCCGAGCAGAGCATGGCCACGATCGTCGCGCACTACGACAGGATCATCCGGGCGCTGCCCCGACCACCGATCATCATGGGCCACTCGTTCGGCGGCCTGTTCGCCCAGGTCCTCGCCGACCGGGGTCTCGGCGCGGCGGTGGTGGGGGTGCATCCCGCGGCGGTGAAGGGGGTGCTCAAGGTGCCGCTGAGTCAGCTGCGCTCCGGCTTCCCGATCCTGCGCAGCCCCGCCAACCGGAGCAGGGCCGTGCCGTTCACCCCGGACGACTTCGCCTACACGTTCGGCAACACGATGAGCCGTGCCGACTCCGACCGGGCCTATCAGCGCTACGCCGTCCCCGGCGCCGGCCGGGTGTTCTTCGAGGGCGCGTTCGCCAACGTCGACCCGCGCTCACCCGCCCGGGTCGACACCGCACGCGACGACCGCGCGCCCCTGCTGCTGCTGGCCGGCGGGGCGGACCACGTGGTGCCGGCGTCGGTGGTGCGCGCCAACGCGGGGCTCTACCAGAAGTCCCGGGCGCTCACCGCGTACCAGGAGTTTCCCGGCCGGTCGCACTTCACCGTCGGGCAGGACGGCTGGGAGGAGGTCGCCGACTACGCGCTGGACTGGGCGCTGCGCGCGGCGGCCCTGCCCCGGGAGGCGACAATCGCCAGCGAAGCACCCCGCCGCTGACCGGCAGGGTTTCCGGCATGTCGACGGTCTGGCGGGGTATCTCGGTGGGATGAGGGCCAGTTTCCGACTCGGTCGGATCGCGGGGGTGCCGGTCGGCGTCAACTGGAGCGTTCTGGTCATCTTCGCGTTGATCGCGTGGGGGCTGGCCGCCAACCAGTTCCCCCGTTCTTACCCGGATCGCTCGTCCGTGGCGTACACCCTCGCCGGGCTGGTGGCGGCGGTGGTCTTCTTCGTCGGCCTGCTCGCCCACGAGGTGTCGCACGCGGTGGTGGCCAAGCGCAACGGGCTGGAGGTCGACGGCATCACGCTGTGGCTGTTCGGCGGGGTGGCCGAGTTGCGGGGCGAGCCGCGCGACCCGGGCGCGGAGCTGCGGATCGCCGGTGTCGGCCCGCTGGTCAGCCTGCTGCTCGGGGCGTTCTTCGGCGCGATCGCCGCGCTGCTCGCGCTGGCCGGGCAGGATGGGCTGCTCTTCGGGGCGGTGGCCTGGCTGGCCGGCATCAACGTGCTGCTGGCCATCTTCAACGTGCTGCCGGCCGCACCGCTGGACGGCGGCCGATTGCTGCGCGCCGCGGTGTGGAAGGCCACCGGTGACCGGACCAGAGCCTCGGTGGTCGCCGCGCGGGCGGGTTGGGTGCTGGGCGTCCTGTTGATCGGTCTGGGGTTGTGGCAGTTCCTGTCCGGGGTGGGTTTCGGTGGGCTCTGGCTGGCCCTGATCGGCTGGTTCCTGATCGGTGCCGCCGGGATGGAGGAGCGACAGGCCCGCACCGGCAGCGCGCTGCGCGGTGTTCGGGTGGGTGACGTTATGACACCGCAGCCGCAGACCGCCTCGGCGGAGATGACTGTCGCCGACTTCGTCGACCACTACCTGTTCGCGTACCGGCATTCGGCGCTGCCACTCACCGAGGAGGGCCGGCCGACCGGCCTGGTCACCGTCGACCGGGTGCGCGGTGTGCCGGCCGAGCGGCGGGCGTCGACCACGCTGGCCGAGGTGGCCTGCCGGGCCGACCAGCTGGTCCTAGCCCAGCCCGGCGAAGAACTCAACGACCTGCTCCCCCGCCTCAGCGAGTGCGCCGACGGCCGAGCCCTGGTGGTAACGGAAGACGGCCGCCTAACCGGAATAGTCTCCCCCAGCGACATCAGCCGAGCCGTCCAACGCAGCACCCTACGCACCCCAACCCCCACCCCAACCCCCACCCACTCGCGTTGATCATGGGGTTATCGTCACGACACGCCGGAAACGGCGGCAGTAACTCCATGATCAACAGCGCCGGGGGGTCAGCGGGGGAAGTAGTTGTCCAGGAGGTTGGTGCGGAACTTTCCGGTTGGGTCTTGGCGGGGCAGTAGGGCGACGAAGTCGGCGTGGCGGGGGTAGCGGGCGGCCAGCTCCGTCGGGTCGGTGACGAAGACCTTGCCCCAGTGGGGGCGGGGCGCGAAGGGCGCCAGGCGTTCCTCCACCGCGGCCACCACCGGCAGTACGGCGGCGGTGTCGTCGATCCAGGTGAAGTGCACGACGAAGCTGTCCCGTTGGTGGTTCGGGCTGAGCCACAGCTCGTCCGCCGCCACCGTCCGCAGCTCGCACACCAGCAGCACCGGCGCGATCAGGTGCGCCACCTCGTCCAGTGCGGCGAGCACGTCGGCTGCCGCCGTACGCGGCACATGGTATTCGGACTGCAACTCGTCGCCGCTGCTCGGGGTGAAGCCGAGCTTGAAGTGTGGCAGCCGCTCGTGCCACGGGCCCGGTTCGCCGAGCTGCGGGGTGCAGTTCTCCGGTGACATGCCGAGCACCGGGTGCCGTGGCTCGGTGGCGGCGGTGGTGCCGAGCCAGTCCGCCGGGGGCGGCGGCTGGTCGGCCACCTGCTTGCGCCACACCTCACGCAGTCGGGGTGCCCGCCAGTCGGTGAAGACACTCACGCTGTACGCCGAGTCGAGCGCCTCGTCCAACGCCTCCCGGTCGAGGTCGAGCGACACGTACTGGCGCAGCTCGTAGGCCGGCACCACGTCCAGGGTGACCCGGGTGACCAGGCCGAGCGCGCCGAGACCGACCACCATGCCGGCGAACGTGTCCGGGTCGGTCTCGCGGTCGACCCGCAGCAGGTCGCCGTCGGCGGTGACCAACTCCAGGGCGGCGACCGCGGTGGCCAGGTTGCCGTGGGTCGGACCGGAGCCGTGGGTGGCGGTGGCCACCGCGCCGGCCACCGAGATGTGCGGCAGCGAGGCGAGGTTGGCCAGCGCGTACCCCTGGGTGTGCAGGTGTCGGGCGACGTCGCCGTAGCGCATCGCGCCGCTCACGGTGGCCTGCCCGCGCTCGCGGTCCACCTCGACGACCGGGGGCAGCCCGGCGAGGGTGACCAGGTCGCCGTCGGTGTCGCCGAAGCGGTTGAAGGAGTGCCCGCTGCCCACCGCCCGGATCCGGGTGCTGCCGGCGACCAGGCGGCGCAGTTCGTCGGTGGACGTCGGCCGGTGGAACGCCCGAGCGGCGTACCGCACGTTGCCGGCCCAGTTGCGGCGCGGAACGTCGGCCGCGGTGGCCGGTGTGGCGTGCGGTCCGTGCGCGATCATGTTGCGGTCTCCCGATCGGTGGACTTGTGGTCGGCCAACGCGGCGACGAGGGCGTCCAGAACCGTATCCGTCTGGAACGTGTGGTAGCCACGTTGGGCGATCGGCAGCCCGGCCGCGCTGGCGCGTTCGATCTCACCCCGGGCCGCCTGACGGCTCGGCGCGTCCCCGGCCAGCAGGGCGTCCTGGCCACGGCGGATCAACCGGTCGACCCGGTCCATCTGGTAGCCCCGCAGGCCCACCGGCAGGTCCGGGTCGGCGAAGGCCGCTCGGCGCAGCGCCAGCAGGTCGACGAAACGGTCACCGGCATACTGCGTGAGCGCGGCGGCCACCTGGTCGGGCTGCTCACGGACCTGGTCGAGGACGAGCACCTCGATGGCGGGGCGACCGTCGAGTGGGTGGCGGGCGGTCACCGGCTCCAGCGGCACACCCGGCACGGGCACCAGCAGCAGTCGCGGCGGCCTCCGGTAGCCGTCGCGGCGGGGCGGCTCGTCCAGGACCAACGCGTCGACCTCGGCCCACCGGATGTCCCGGCGCAGGCCGGGCCGCCGGATGGTGAGCCCCTCGGCGCCGATTCCGAACCGGAACGGCCGCAGCGCGCTGACCAGCGCCACGACGCCGAGCGCGACGGCACCCCCCGCGATGATCGTCCGTAGCGGGGCGCCGTCGCTGGGATAGACCAAGAGGAGCACCCCACCGAGTACGCACACCAGAGCGAGCGCACGGGCCCCCCGATTCCGGCGTAGTTCCACGCTCGGACCCCCGTTCATGACCGTGGCGTCGGTTCCCGCATCCTCCGCCAAACCGCCCACCGAGGACACCGGTCGATCGGGCACGGTTGTTCTCGTCATCGCCGGGGAACCCTACGCCCATGAGCAGCTACCGCGATCCGGCCCCACGGGGCGACGTGTTCCCCTCCGAGGAGGAACTGGACCCGACCGGCAGCGGCGTCGAGCCGGCCAGCGCGCCGCCAACCGGCGGGTTGCCCAGCCATCCGTCGCCCACGCCCGGTCCCCGACCCACCCCGGCACCCGCACCGGCCCCGACTCCGGTGCCGGCACCCGGCCCCGCGCCGCGCGCGCCGGGTGCCGGACCACAGTCGATCGTGACCCGGCACCTGGACGGCTCGGTGGAGGTGGTCACCGACCTCGACGGCGACGGCGTCGCCGACGTCGTGCAGATCGACGTGGACGGCGACGGGATCGCCGACATCACCTACGTGGACAGTGACCGGGACGGCCGGCTGGACACCGTGCTGGGCGAGGCGAACCTGCCCGGGACGGGCGTGGGCGCCCACCGTCGCGCCTGACGACAGGCAGCGGCCGGTTGGCTCAGAGCTTCGCCATGACCTCGTGGGCGACCAGTTCGAGGTGCTCCAGGTCGCCGAGGTCCAGCACCTGTAGGTAGAGCCGCTGGCTGCCGATCTCCGCGTACCGGCCGATGGTGTCCAGGACCTCGCCGGGCGTCCCGGCCAGGCCGTTGACCCGCAACTCGTCCGGTTGGCGGCCGATCGCGGCGGCCCGACGGGCCACCTCGGCGTCGTCGCGTCCGCAGCAGAGCACCAGGGCGTTGGACCACACCATCTCGGCCGGGTCCCGGCCGATCTCCCCGCACGCGGCGCGGACCCGGTCGAACTGGGCCGCCGTGTCCGGCACCGAGGCGAACGGCAGGTTGAACTCGTCGGCGTAGCGGGCGGCAAGCCTGGGGGTGCGCTTCGGGCCCGTCCCGCCGAGCAGGATCGGCGGGCGCGGCTGCTGCACGGGCTTCGGCAGTGCGGGCGAGTCCCGGACCGGGTAGTACCGGCCGTCGTACTCGAAGCGCTGCCCCGCCGGCGTGGACCAGAGCCCGGTGATGACCGCTAGCTGCTCCTCCAGCCTGTCGAACCGCTCGGCCAGGGGCGGGAACGGGATGCCGTACGCGCTGTGCTCCTCGGCGTACCAGCCGGTGCCGATGCCCAACTCGACGCGACCGCCGCTCATCTGGTCGACCTGCGCCACGGTGATCGCCAGCGGGCCGGGCAGCCGGAAGGTGGCCGCGGTCATCAACGTGCCGAGCCGGATGCGGCTGGTGTCTCGGGCCAGGCCAGCCAGCGTGGTCCACGCGTCGGTGGGACCGGGCTCGCCGGTCACGTCACCCATCTTGAGGTAGTGGTCGGACCGGAAGAACGCACCGTAGCCGGCGTCCTCGGCGCAGCGGGCGACGGCGAGCAACTGGTCGTAGCTGGCGCCCTGCTGGGGTTCGGTGAAGATCCGCAATTCCATCATCCGAGCATAGGGTCCCCCGGTCGACCCGGTCGGCAGTCGCACCGACCGGGTCGCCGAGCCGCGGACTCAGGCGTACGGCAGGGTGGCGTAGGCGGACCGCAGCGCGGCCAGCCCGGTCGCCTTCGGCGTCAGCGTGCCCCACCCGGAGTTGAAGTAGTTGGTGCGGGCGATCGGCGGTCCACCCTCGGCGTTGAGCTGGGCGATGGCCGCCGGCACGGTGGCGATCCAGGCGGCCTGGTTGGGGATCTCGGCCACCCGCACCCCCCACTCGGCGATGAGCACCCGGCGGGACAGCGCCACCGGACCGAGGTCGGCCACCGCCCAGTCCTTGTTGCGGCGGAACCGGGCCAGCGCGGTGTGGCTGGCGTTGGTGCCGTAGACGTTCCACTGGAGGAAGTCCAGCCGGGTCATCAGCGACTCCGGGTGGACGCGCTGGAAGCAGGCCCGGTCGAAGCCGCCGATGCCGAGCGAGAACGTCGTACCGCCGGGCAGCGTCCGCGCCTTGAACCAGGTGAGGATGTAGTTGATCGCCTGCACCGCGCGGGCGTCGGACTGCGCCCAGGTGTACGGAACACCGGCTTCGGTGGTGCCGAACTCGTGGTCGGTGTCCAGTTCGGACGCGAGTTGGATGTTCACGCCGAAGCCGAGCGTCCGATACTGCGCCAGCGCGCGGGCGAACAACCCGTCACACTGACCGCTGACCACCTGTCCGTACCCGTACGCCTTCGGCCAGGTCGTGCCGGGGCGCTGCTGGATGGTCATCGACGGCGCCGGCACGGTGTAGGTGGTGCCGTCCACGGTGAAGGTCTGCGGGCCGGTGTCCGCGGCGCCGTAGTGCTTGAGTTCCAACACCATGTTGATCTGTACCCCCGCCTTACCGAGGGTGACCAGCCAGGGCCGGTTGTAGCCGGGGAAGATGTAGCCGTCGGCGAAACTGCGGTACTGGGTCAGGGAGCGGAAGTTGCCGCCGGCCATGTCGGCGGTCGGGTCGGCACCACCGGAGAGGTAGTAGCCGCCGAGCACCGGTTGGCTACCCACGATGTAGTCGGCGGTGGCCGTCGCGGTGTTACCGGCCGTGTCGCGCACCTGGACGGTGACGCGGGGCATCACGCCACCGCCCGGTACACGGCGACGGCACCGTTGTCGGAGACCCGGGTCCAGATGCGCCCGGAGCTGTCGGTCACGGTCAGGGTAAGCGGGTCGATGACCGCGGTGACCTTGACGGGTGCGCTGCTGTTGCCCTGCGCGTCGGTGACCACGATGGTGACTGTCAACGGCTTGGTGTCGGTGTCGGCGTAGGTGACTGTCAAAAGCATCTGGTCGCCCGGCGAGTAGACCGGCGCGGTCAGGGTTGCGGTTGCGGTGGGAGCGGCCATGGAAATGCCTCTCTGAGATAGGTCGCCGGGTCCGGGCGCACGAATGAGCGACTCCGAGCCGACGTGACGCACAGAAGTGCGCGAGGGAAGACGGGACACCGGCCCAGGCGACGCGACCATGCGGCGTCGGCGGTGATGACGTCCTTGTCCCGGTGAGGAGGAACCCGCTGCGGGCGCCCCCAGCGGAGTCGGCACCTGCCCCAACAGTGCTCCGCCGGAAGCCCTAGCGTCTTGTCCGGTGCACGACACAGACCCCCACTGACCTGCGGAAACGTGAGTCGCGGTTGCTACCCGGCCGCGACACCCCGCACGGCCCAGGCGCGCGCGCCGAGGTGGATCGAGCCGTCCGGCTCGACCGGAAGACGGGCCGCCAGCGCCTCCCGCAGCGCGTCCCGGGCCGGCTCGGCCAACGTCGTGAGGTACCCCGGCGCCGTGCCCTGCCCACCGAGGAACGGCGTCCAGTAGTCGGCGAAGTCGGTGAAGACCGTCGGCACGTCGATCGGTCGGACCGACACCTCGCCCAAGCCGGCGTCCTCCCAGAGCGCCCGCAACGCCTCGGGCCGCCACACGGTGCCACGGCTCTGCTCGTCGAGCGTCGCCGCGGCCGGGTCGAGCTGCGCGGCGGCGTCCCAGAAGTGCCGCATCATCGCCATGCCGTCGGCGTAGTCCCAGATGTAGGCGGCCACCGTCCCCGCCGGCCGGACCACCCGGGTGAACTCCGCCACCGCCCGCGCCGGCTCCGGCACGAAGTTGAGCGTCAACCCGCTCACCACCACGTCCGCGGTGCGGTCACCCACCGGCAGCGCGCGGGCGTCGCCCGCCTGGAAGGTCGCCCGCGCGTCGGCGACCCGGGTACGCGCGGTCGCGACGAAACCCACCGACCGGTCGACGCCGGTGACCCGAGCGGGCGCGGCGTCGGCGAGGATCGTCGAGGTCAGCACGCCGGTGCCGCAGCCGACATCCAGCCACTGCCGACCGGGCGCCACGCCCAACTCGCGCAGGAACTCCGCCGCGACCAGGCGGCTCCACCGACCGACGTACGCCTCGTACGCGTCACTGTCCGCCCACACCGGGTGCGTCATGCCGGCACGATACGACGGGCGCTGTCACTCGGCGGTGAATTTCAGTCGAGATGATCGGCGGGAGTCGTCTGCAGCAGCCACGCCAACGGCATCCGGGCCCGCTCCTCGTAGCTGCCGTCCCCGTCCAGCCGATGCAGGGTGACCGTCTGCGCGCCGTCCCGGTCCACCACCCAGTAGCGCGGGATCCCCGCCGACGCGTACTCGCGGACCTTCGTCACCGAGTCGATCGCTTCCGAGCCCGGCGAGACGATCTCCACGACGAGCACGACGTCGTCGACCGCCGCCCAGACGCTGCGGGTCGGCGGCTTGCGCCACACACTGAGGTCGGGGATGCGACCGCCGTTGCCATCCGGGCCGGAGATGCGCAGCCCGGCCGCCTGAAGCACCTGCTCGGCGGGCCAACCTGCCATGATCAGCCAGGCGAAGAGGCGACTGGCGATCATGGCGTGGTCCGAGTCGGGGGGCGGCATGACCGACAGGACCCCCTCGGGGCTGGTCTCGTAACGGTGGCCGTTCGGGTCGGCGGCGTTCATCGCCGCCACGTCGTCGAGCGTCACGATGGCGGGCATGTGCATGCCGACGGCCTCAGCGCTCATGAGCCTCATCCTAATTGACGAGCGGCACCTCACCCCGCTCCGCTCAGCGACGTCGGCGTGCCGGGTCGAGCAGGGCGGGCGGGGTGTCGGACTTCTCGTGGGGCAGCGCTAGCGTGGTGATCATGGTGGAGTGGGAGCTGCGGCCGGCCTCGATGGCGGACGTCGACGCCGTGGCCGAGCTGCGCGCCGTGGTGCTGCGGGCCGATCTGGAGCGACTCGGGCGCTACGACGATCAGCGCGTGCGGCAACGCCTGCGCGACGGCTTCGTGCCGGCGTACACCTGGGTTGTCGAGGTGGGCGGCGCGTTCGCCGGCTGCGTGGCGCTGCGCCCGGCGGACGACGCCCGCTGGTTGGAGCACTTCTACCTGGCACCGCACCTGCAGGGCAGCGGCATCGGCACGGCGGTGCTGCGCGAGCTGCTGGACCGGTGCGACCGCGACGGCACCCCGGTCCGGCTGAACGTGTTGCGGGGCAGTCCGGCCCGGCGGCTGTACGAGCGACACGGGTTCACGCTCGAGGCCGAGGATCCGGTGGACGTGTTCCTGGTGCGCGCACCGACGCCGCTGTCAACGTAACATTGACAGCGTGACGTCGGAGCTGGGGCGGTTGGCGGACGTCCAGGTTGCCCGTGCCCGCCTGGACGAGCAGGAGTTGGACCTGATCGACCGGGCGCGGCACGGCGGCGCGACGTGGGCGCAGGTGGCACAGGCGCTGGGCCTCGGCAGTCGGCAGGCCGCCGAGCAGCGCCGGCAGCGCCTGGTGGCGGCGCGGCGGTCGCGGCAGCGGCAGCTCGACGTCCGCTACTCGACGCAGATCGCGGCGGTGCGGGCCGCCGTGGCCGACCTCGGACGATGGATTGCCGCCGACCGGCGGTGGGACGCGCGGTTCCGTCGGGCGGTGCTGGTGCGCGGCACGGTGGACGCCGCCCTGGACGCCGCCCCGGGCTCGCTGTACGCGTTGGCCCTGCATCTCGTCGCCGACCTCGGCGAGGCGGGCGACCGACTGCCGACGCCAGCCCGAGCCGCCGCGTCGACCATCGAGGACGCGTTGTCAAGGCCACGTTGACGTAGGCCGTCAGCATTGCGCCGGCAAGCCTCAACAAACAGGATGTGAGTCACCTCGACTCAACCTGGAGGGCCCATGCGGCGCAATGCCGGTCTGTTCGTGGCGATCTCTCTGCTGTCCGGCTTCGGCAGCAGCGCCATGTCCCTGGTGGCCGGCATCTGGATCCTGGACCTCACCGGCTCCACCGGCCTCGCGGCCCTCGCCGGGCTGTGCGTGTACGCCCCGGTGCTCGCCGGCCCGTGGCTGGGCGGCCTGCTCGACTCCGCACCCCGACGGCCACTTGTCATCGCGGTCAACCTCCTGCTGGCCGCCGCCCTGCTGACACTGTTCGCGGTGCGGGGGCCGGGGCAGACGTGGCTCATCTTCGCCGTCTCCTCCGTCTACGGTCTGAGCTACGTGCTCATCGACGCGGGTGAGACGGCGCTGTTGCCGTCCGCGCTGACACCCACCGAACTCGGCGACGTCAACGGGTGGCGCTCCAGCGCACAGGAGGGCACGAAACTCGTCGCCCCGCTGGCCGGTGCCGCCCTCTACGCGTGGCGCGGCGGACACGCGGCCGTCGTCCTCAGCGCGGCCACGCCGGTCCTGGTCGCCATCCTGTACGCGGCGGTGCGCCTGCACCGCACGCCACCCGACCAGCCACCGCAGCGGCACCGCGGTCCGCGTACCGGATTGTCGGTCCTGTTCGAACAGCGGGCCACAGGCGTGCCGGTCGCGCTCGCCGCCGTGGCCATCGCGATGTCCGGCTTCACCACCGCGGCGGTCTACCAGATCGTGGTCACCGAACTCCGCCTACCGACGACGTTCCTGGGTGTGCTGACCAGCGCGCAGGGCGCCGGTTCCATTCTCGGCGGCCTGCTCGTCGGCAGGCTGCTGGCCGGTCGGGGCCCCACCGCTGTCGGTGTCGGCGGAACCGTGCTGTTCGCCGTCGGTTGCCTGGCCCGTTGCCTGCCGTGGTGGCCGGTCACGGTCGCCGGCGCGGTGCTCGCCGGCGTCGGCCTGCCCTGGTCCCTGGTCGCGGCGGTGACCGCCGTGCAGACGCACACGCCGTCGGCACAGTTGGGCCGGGTCTCCGCGACGGCGAACACCGCGATGTTCGGCCCGCTCGTGCTGGCCATCCCGCTCGGCTCGGCGGTCGTGCACCTCGGCGGACGCCCACCACTCGTCGCCGCCGTCGTGCTCTGCCTGACGGCGGTGGCCGCCACGCTCCGGCTTCCCACGGGCACGGTCGACCGGCTCGCGGGCGTGGTTAACTATCGAGCCATGCCGCTCAGTCCGGACGAGGTCGAGCTCTTCGAACGCGCCAGGGCCCGCCTGGGAGCGATCGCCTATCGCCTGCTGGGCTCGACGAGTGACGCGGAAGACGCGGTCCAGGACACGTTCCTGCGCTGGCAGGCCGCCGATCGGCAGCGGGTCGAGACGCCCGAGGCCTGGCTGACGAAGGCGCTCACCAACGTGTGCCTCAACCAGCTCACCTCGGCGCGGGCCCGGCGCGAGACCTACGTGGGCACCTGGCTGCCCGAACCGGTCCTGGCCGGGGATCGGATGCTCGGTCCACTCGACACCGCCGAGCAGCGCGAGTCGGTCTCGATGGCGGTCCTCACCCTCCTGGAGCGGTTGTCGGCCAAGGAGCGCGCGGTGTACGTGCTCCGTGAGGCCTTCGGCTACACCCACGCGGAGATCGCCGACATGCTCGGCGTCAGCGAGTCGAACTGCCAGCAGATCTACCGGCGGGCCAAGCAGCACGTCACCGGCGACCGGGCCCGCACCGAGGTCGACGCTGCCACCGCGCGCCGGATCGTGGAGGAGTTCCTGGCGGCGGCCGCCAACGGCGAGACCGAGCGGCTGGTCACGCTCCTCACCGACGACGCGACGAGCATCGGCGACGGCGGCGGCAAGATCCCGGCCCGGACCAGTCCGGCCGTCGGCGCGCTGGCGGTGGCCAGGTTCCTGCGCGGCCTGTTCGCGCCCAGCACCGCCAAGCGCGACCTCGTGGGCGGCAGCCCCGCCCTCTACGTCGACGTCGCCAACGGCGCCCCGGCACTGGTGGTGGTGCTCGACGAACAGGTCGTCGGTGTGCTGGCGCTGAAGGTGACGTCCGACGGCGTCGCGGCCCTGCACGCCCAGGTCAACCCGGACAAGCTGGTTCGCGCCACCCGCCAGTGGTCCGCGTCCCCGCACGGGGAGCCCCTGCTGCACGTCTGGTGACCCAGCTCTCAGCCGACTCCTGTCAGGAATCGGGTCGCTGTCCGGTTCAGGAAGCGACCCTCACCGAGACAGGAGTGACACCATGAAGCACCGGATCGTCGTCCTCGGGGCCGGATACGCCGGAGCCATCGCCGCCGGGCGTCTCGCCCGGCGACTGCACCCCGACGACACGCGGATCACCGTCGTCAACGCCGACGCCGACTTCGTCGAGCGGGTCCGTATGCACCAACTCGCCACCGGGCAGCACCTCAAGCACCGGCCGCTGACCGACGTCTACGCGGGCACCGCGGTCGAGACCCGCGTGGCCCGGGTCACCGCCGTCGACACCGACCGCAGGACCGTCGCCCTCGTCGCCGAGCACGGCACCGACGAGATCGCGTACGACACGCTCGTCTACGCCCTCGGCAGCACCAGCGCGGACCACGGCGTCCCCGGCGTCGCCGAGCACGCGTACGACATCGCCGGCAGGACGTCGGCGACGCGGTTGCGCGACCGCCTGGCCCAGCTCCCGGCCGGCGCGACGGTGCTCGTCGTCGGTGGCGGCCTCACCGGCCTGGAGGCGGTCACCGAGATCGCGGAGGCCCGCCCGGACCTCGACGTCGCGCTCGCCGCCCGCGGTGCGCTCGGCGACTGGCTCACCGACAAGGCGCGGCAGCACCTGCGCGGGGTCTGCGACCGGCTCGGGATCACCGTGCACGAGCACACCGACATCGCCCGGGTCGACGCCACCGGCGCGGTCACCGGCGGCGGCCGGGTGCTCCCCGCCGAGGTGACCGTGTGGACGGCCGGCTTCGCCGTCCACCCCATCGCCGCGGCCACGACCCTGACGGTCGCGGACACCGGGCAGATCGTCGTCGACGCCACGATGCGGTCGGTCTCCCACCCCGACGTGTACGCCGTCGGCGACGCGGCGATCGCCGAAGGACCGGGCGGGAAACCACTGCGGATGTCCTGCGCCTCGGGCACCCCGATGGCCTGGCAGGCCGCCGACGCCATCGCCGTGCGCCTGACCGGTCGGACGAAGATCCCGAAGGCCCCGCTGCGCTACTTCAACCAGTGCATCAGCCTCGGCCGCCGCGACGGCATCATCCAGTACGTGACAGCCGACGACCGGGCCAGGCCCGCCCTGCTGAAGGGCACGCTGGCGGCCCGCTACAAGGAGTTCGTCTGCGCGGGCGCGGCGTGGAGCGTCTCCCGCCCGATCCTGTACCCGGTGCGCCGCCACCGCATCGTCGCGACCCGGACGGAGACCCTCGCGACGACGTCGTGACCGGTTGACTATCCGGAGAACGTGCGCCGGGCCCAGGTGCGGAAATCGGTGGTGGGCAGGCCGAGCGCCCGGGCGATCTCCGGGCGGGCGGGGCTGCCGTTCTCGTTGATCCGCTCGACCGCGTTGACCATGGCCGGGAGCAGGCCGCGCTCCACCGCCTGTTGCGGGGTGAGCACGGGCGCGGCGATCGTCCGGCCGGTGACCTCGCTGAGGATCGCCGCGACCTCGGTCATGGTGAGCAGGTCGCCGGCGAGTTCGACGTCCAGGCCGTCGAACTTCTCCGGGTTCGTGAACGCGGTCGCCGCGGCTTCGCCGATGTCCTCGACGGCGATCCACGGAAGCCGCGCGTCCGCGGCGAACCCGGTGATGATCGTGCCGCCCGACCAGTCGCCGAAGAGGTAGGACCAGCCGACGAGGTTCTCCATGAAGGTCGAGGGCAGGAGCACGGTCCAGTGCGCGAAGCCGCCGGTACGCACCATCTCGTCAATGGCCGCCTTGCTCTCCCAGTAGTGCCGCTCCCAGCGCCCTTCGGCCCAGCCGGGCTGGTTGCGGTGGAAGTCGCCGGCACCGGAGACGCTGCTGTGCACGACGTGCGACACACCGGCCCGGCGGGCGGCCTCGACGACGTTGCGGCCGCGGGTCAGCTCGGCGTCGCCCTGCATGTTCGCGACGTCGGGGTACGGGATCGAGAAGAGGCCGTCCATCCCCTCGGCCGCGGCGAGCAGCGACGCCGCGTCGTCCAGGTCGCCCTCGACCAGTTCGGCACCCCGCTTGAGCAGGGCCTGGGCGCTGTCGGCACCGGGGTCGCGGACCAGCGCGCGGACCGCGACGCCACGATCCAGCAGCGCTCGGGCCGTCGCCCCGCCCTGTTTGCCGGTCGCGCCGATGACAAGGACAGTCATGATTGCCTCCCACGAAGTGGGGCCTCCCCCCACTTCTCGTCGGTTACGATATGGGGGACCACCCCACTTTGGCAATGGCGGGCCATGCGAGCTGACGCACAACGCAACTACGACCTCATCGTCACGGCGGCCACCGAGGCGATCGCCCGCGACGGCGCCTACGCGTCGCTGGAGGACATCGCCCGCACCGCCGGGGTGGGTTCGGCGACCCTGCACCGACACTTCCCGTCCCGCTGGTCCCTGCTCCAGGCCGTGTTCCACACCTGCGTCGGCAACCTGTCCGCCCGCGCCGACGACCTGCTGGCCGAACCGGACGCACTCGCCGCGTTCACCACCTGGTTGCGGGAGGTCACCGCGTACGCCACGACAACCCGCGGCCTGGCGGTGACGCTGCTGAACGCGCCACCCGAGGAGAACGGGACCTGTGGCGCGATGCTCACCGCGGCAGGCGAGAAGCTGCTGCGTCGGGCCGCGGACCAGGGTTCGGTACGCCCGGACGTCGCGATGGCGGACCTGGTGACCCTCGTCAACGCGATCTCGCTCGCCGCACAGCCGGCCGACGCGACCAAGGCGGAGCGGCTCCTGACCCTCGCCCTGGCGGGAATTCAGCCACCCGGGCGATCTGACGAGGACCGGCCTGCTTGACTCGTTCGTCATCCTGGGAAACGGAGCCCCCGACCGTGCCACCCGAGGAGGACTCGTGCGTAAGCCAGCCAAGACCGCGGCCGTCCTCTTCGGGCTCGGTGTCGGCGCCGCGGTCGGCCCATCCCTCGGGCCGGCCGCCGCGTGGTCCGGCGCCACGATCGCCGCGCTCGGCGTCGTGCTCTCCCTCGTCGGCACCACGGAGTCCCATCTCGTCGAGGACGGTCTGGTCGACCGCGACAAGGCAGCAGCGGGGACAGCCGACGGGACGGCCACCGGCACCGCGGCCGGCACGGACCAATGGTTGCTGGACCAACAACGGCGGCCCACCCTCAGCGGCCTGGGCACCCGGGTCGAACAGATCCTCAGACGCGCCGAGCAGCAGGCCGACGAGCACCGGGCGGAGGCGCGGCGCGAAGCGGAGGGCATCGTGTCCGGCGCCCGGCGGGAGGCGGAGGCGCTTCTCGACCGGGCCCACGAACAGGCGGCCGGGATTGCCGGCCCGCACTGGGAACCGCTAGCGACACCACCCGCGGCGGGCGAGGATCCGAGCCGTACCGCCTGACGGAAGCCGACTCGCGCCGCGCCTTCACCCCCTGACGCACCCGCAGACCCGCTCCGGGCCGAGGGCGCGCCGGCGGGTCACTGCAGCAGGCCCCGTTTGACCAGGTACGCGCGCAGCGTCTCGGCGTCCTCGGCGGACATCAGGCGGCGGGGGATGACTGTCGCCGGCATCCGGCCGACGAACACGATCCAGAAATCGGGGGTGTCCTTCACCTGGGCGACCCCGTCCCAGGCGATGCCGCTGGACTGCGTGCCACTGCGCATCATGATGTTGTCGTCGGTGATGTCGTAGGCGCCCTCGACCGCGTAGCCACTGGAGCGGCGCCGGGCGCGCCACCGCACCCAGGGCGAATACAGCATCGACAGCAGACCGGCCACGACCATCGCCATGCACAGCGGCGAGATCTGCTCGGCCCGGTCGGACCCGCGCGCGACGGCGAGACCGATCGCCCCCACCGCCACCAGCACCGCGCCGATGTAGCCGTACCTGCGTAGGCGCACACGGCTGAGCGCGGCGGCGACCCGGCCCGGGTAGGCGGGGTCGGCGGGGACGTCGAAATGGATGTGCACGCCGAAACGATAGTGCCCCGCCCATCCCCGGGCAGCGCCTGACCCGTGCCCGCCGGCCGGACCGCCGGGGGCCGCCGGGCAGCGACTGCCGGTGCGGACGACGAGGCGACCATGCATGTTTGTCGGTCGGTTGGGTGAGACTGGCGGGCATGGCTGATCTGGGCGATGCGAAGACCGCGCTGCACCACTATCTCCGGGTGACCCGCGACGACCTGATCTGGAAGCTCGACGGGCTCAGCGAACGCGAGGCCAGGTTGCCGCGCACCGCGACCGGCACCAACATCCTGGGGGTCGTCAAGCACTGCCTCAATGTCGAGGCCGGCTACTTCGGGCCCACGTTCGGGCGTGAGTTCCCGACACCTGGGGAGCTGGTCCCCGAGCACGTGTTCGACGAGGACCCGCAGGCCGACTGGTACGCCACGGAGGAGGAGACGAAGGACGGGCTGATCGACCTGTATCGCCGGGTGGGGGCGTTCGCCGACGAGACGATCGACGGGCTCCCTCTCGACGCGCCGGGACGGGTGCCGTGGTGGCGGCCGGGCAATCAGGACGTGACCTTGCAGCGGATCATCGTCCACGTGACGGGTGACCTCGCCCGCCATGCCGGTCACGCCGACATCCTGCGCGAGCAGCACGACGGGGCGGTCGGTTGGCGGCGGGACAACAGCAACATCCCCGACGGCTACGACTGGCCGGCGTACGTGCGCAAGCTGACGAAGCTCGCCGACCGGTTCGGATAGCCGACCGGTTCGTCACTGGCTCTGCTCCAGCGACGCCGACGCTCCGGTGGCGCGCAGGGTGTCGTAGGGGTGGCAGCCGTAGGCCTCGCGGTACGCCTGGGCGAAGCGCCCGGGATGGGTCCAGCCCCAGCGTCGCGCCGTCTCCGCCACGGTCTGCCCAGGTTTGGCGTGTTGCAGGTCCCAGTGTGCCTGGCGTAATCGGACGGTTCGCAGGAACGCCATCGGGCTCTGGCCCTGGTAGCGCTGGAACGCGACCTGTAACGCGCGTTGGCTGACCTCGCAGGCTTCGGCTATCCGGCCCACGGTCAACGGTGCCGCGGCATGGGCCTCGATGAACTCGGCGGCCCGGCGCACGATGGCGCGGCCGACACCCGCCTGTCCGGGCAGGTAGTTGATGGTCATGGTGGTGTTCGGGAACACCGCGACGGCGGTGGTCGCCAACAGGTCCACCAGGCCGGCGCGGGCCAGCGGGCTGGCGGCCACCGCGTTGACGGCGAGCTGTCGACGGGCGAACGCCGTCACCGACTGCCAGAGCAGGGCCATCGCCGGTGACAGAGGCGCCATCGTGGTGAACTGGAAGTTCGCGATGGGCAGGCCGGTGCGGACGGAGGCGGCCGCCGCGACCCGTTGCATCGGTAGCCGGACGAAGACGGCCGCCAGATCGTCGACGAGGTGGACCGCACCCGCCTCCGGGTATCGACCGGTCGTGCCGGGGCCGAGCCGCAACTCCTCGTCGGTGGTGCGGACGGCGTACCGGCCGCTGACCACCGTCACGGCGGTGAAGTCGCGATAGGGCAACGACTCGGCGCGGTTGCGCATGGTGTATCGACTCTCACCGACCTCCAGGTCTTCGACGCGCAGCGTCGCCTGCCGGTAGTGGAATCGAGCGCGTGGACCGGAGATCCGCACGCGGTGTTCCCCGTACTTGAGTGCGATCACGTGGTGCGCTTCTTCTGGGTCGTCGGTCTCGACGACCTCTCGGGTGACAGGCTCCTGCCCGTCACCATCGTCCGTCCACGGCATGGGCCGTCACCTCCGTCGGACCGTCAATCCGGCCCGATCTGGTTGAACGCCCCACGTGGTGGTTCGCAACGGCCTGTCGGAGACTTCCGGGGCCCTCGTGGCGGCATCCACCGCGCTTGCGGCACGCCGAGCCGCCGAGTCGATCCGGTTCCCGTATGCCCCTGGCCGATTCGCGAATGGCAGGTCGCGCGGCGGTTGGCTGCCGGGCAACAATCGAGTTCGATGCTGCGCATCCCCAAGCTGGACCGAGATGGTCTCGGGGGTGAGTGGCATGAATGTGTCGATGTGGTTACCTGTCCCCTTCGGGTGAAGTTGTCGGGTTGCCGACTTTTCAGCAGGCAGGGTCCGGCGCGCACACCAGCGCCGACCTCTGCCGGTCCGCGCCACTCGCCCCGGGCCGGCCCAGTCCGCCGGCCGATCGGCGTCCGCGACGAAGCGACCCCGGTCGGCCGGTCCCCCGTCCGTCCCGCCGGTCGTTCCCACCCGGGCTGGTCCGCTGTGGTCAGCGCAACCAGGCGGGCGGGACCGGGTGCCGCAGGATCTCGGCCAGCCCGTGCCGGTGCGGGTCCGGATCGCCGTCGAGCCAGGCGTGGGCGTGGAAACCGGCCGCCGGGGCGCTGACTCCGATCACCACCGTCCGCGGCACCCCCCGCTCGGCGAACCAGCGCTGTCGCACCAGCGCGGTCTCCAGGCAGTTGCCGCCGCTGCGGCGCAGCGCTCGCTGGACCAGCGTGTCGGTGCCACCGGACGGGGGCGCGGTGAGGCGTACCGCGCCCAGACCGCCGCGGGCGAGTTGGCGACGTACTCGCCGGCAGGCCAGCATCGTCCAGGCCACCAGGGCCACGCCACCTGGCCCGTACCGACGGATCAGCCGGACCAGCGCATCGACGGTGCGGCCGGGGCTGGCGGTCACGGCAGCGGCCCGGCGGCGGTGAGCGCGGTGTCGAGGAGCCGGTGGGTGGCGCCGAGGGCCGCCCAGTCGCGGGGGCGGGTCAGGTCGTAGCCGGGCCGCGCGGCCAGCGCCAGGAGCGCCCCCGGGTCGGAGGGCAACTCGGGCAGCGAGCGCCGGGCGGCGAGGCGGGCCAGCACCTCGGCCGGGCCGACCGGGGTCACCGCGGGCCGGTCACCCCAGTGCAGGAAGATCCAACCACCGAGGGGTAGCCGGGGCGTCACAGCGGGCAGGGTGACCCGCAGCCGGGTGTCGCCGCGGACACCTCGGGTGGGCAACCCGAAGCCGGGGATGGGCTCGCGCAGGTCGACGCAGCGTGGGCCGGCGAGCACGTCGCCGCCGGCACAGACCACGATGTCGTCGGCCAGCACCGGCAACTCCCGGGCGGCGAGCGCCGCGAGCAGCGTGCTCTTGCCGGCGGTACGGCCACCGAGCACCACCCACGCCCGTCCGGTGTGCACGAACGCCCCGGCGTGGAAGGTCTCCCGCCCGGCCCAACGGTTGACCACCACGGCGACCGGGGCGAGATACGGGTGGGCGAGCAGGTCCGCGGCGAGCGGCGGCCCGTAGAAGGTGGCGTTGCCGCTGGCCCGGCCCAGTTCGAGGGTACGGCCGTCGGTGAGCACCCGGACCATCCGGTCGGCGTCCAACGGCGCGGGCGGCGGCGGGGCGGCGTGCCGCTGCCGGACCCGCACCGGCCGGCTTCCCACTGGTGCACGCGCGCCGGCGTCCAACTCGGTGACCTCGTCGAGGCCCTCGATGCGCAGCCCGTACACGGTTCTCATGGGTGTGTGTCTCCTGGTGTGACCCGGGCGCGCGGACGAACACCGGGTGGGGTTGCGGCGACTCCGAAGAGGACTCGCGGGCAGGGAGAATCCGCTCTCTCGGGACTACCATGTCGCGCACCCCAGAAGCTCTTTCGCCGGCCTCGGTCGGCGTTATCTGGCTCGGCTCGCGCGGATGGTGGACAGGCGTCCCCCTCCTCGTCGACGCGGGCCGTTCTCCACTCGACCCGCCGCGCCCGCGTCGGCAGGGGCTGCGTGTCGTTCATCTGGCGCAGGTACGAGACTCGCGAGGTCTCGGCGGCGCACGACGTGATCAGCCAGGCGTGCGCGGGGATCGAGCTTCGGTCGCACAACGTCGTCGGGCAGTTCACGTACCAGCAGGAGTCGGTGCAGGCGGGGCCACTCCTGGTGAGTCGGGTGCGGTGCGGCGCGGACATCGAGGGCCGCTTCTTCGAGCCACTGAGCGACCTGATGTTCCTCTCGGTGCTGCACGGGCAGGTCAACACACTGGATGGCCGGGACAAGGTGCGGACCGGCCCCCTTGCGGTGCTCCTGAACCCGACCGGCCGCCCGTTCACCAATATCTGCCGGGAGTTCGACCTCTACTGCGTCAACCTGGACCCACGTGTCGTGACCGAGGCCGCCGCCGAGCCGACGGGCATCGATCCGGCCGACTTTCGATTCGAGTCGATCACGCCGATCTCCGCCGAGCTGGGTCAGTACTGGCACAGCGCCACGGTCTATCTCTACCACCTCCTCACCGGGCCCCCGGAGCCGTTACAGAGCCCGTTGGTGATCGGCGCCGCCATCGACCTGGCCGCCTCGGCCGCACTCGCCACCTTTCCGAACTCCGCGATGATGATGTCCCACCGCCCCGAGGCCGTCCCGTTACCCGCCGGCCCGGTACGCCGCGCCGTGTCGTTCATCGAGACGCACGCCGACGAAGCGATCACCGCCACCCAGATCGCCGACGCCGCCCGGGTGACGTCACGCGCCCTACAGGCGGCGTTTCGTCGCCAGCTGGGCACCACGCCGATGGCGTACCTGCGGCGGACGCGGCTGGACCGGGCCCACCAGGACCTGCTCAGGGCCGATCCGACCCGGGGGGCCACCGTGGCCGCCATCGCACACCGCTGGGGTTACCCGCACACCGGCCGGTTCGCCGCCGACTATCGCGCGGCGTACGGCCAGTCGCCCAGCGACACCCTGCACACCTGATCCGGCCGGGACGACTGCCGGCCGGATCAGGTGGAGGCGAGATCGCCGTCCGGGCCCGGACGGCGATCGAGCGCTGGCCGACCCGCTAGAACCCGCCCCACCGGTGGGCCTCGCACCTCCAGGTCTTGCCGTTGTTGTGAGAGACGCACACCACGACGATCTTCCCGAGGACGGGAAGCCCGAGGGTGAAGATGTGCAGCTTCATCTTCTTCACGTACGGGACGCCGGACTTCTCGGCGATGTCGGCCAGCGCCCACCCCGGGTCCGGTGCGTCCACCGTCGCCACCCGGCGCAACGTGTCGACGTCCCTGCCGTCGAGGAGCATCTCGATCTCCTCCGCCGAGGGCTCGGCGTCGCCGACCACCGTGTCCACCCGGTACGGCCCGTCGGCGGCCACCCCGTTGACCTTCTCGAAGGCCGCCTTCGTCCCGCCCACCGTGGTGTCGCCGGCCAGGTCGAGGGTGAGGATCTCATCGGTGCTCCGACGCGACAGGAGGCACTCCCAGATGCTCTTGCCCGAGGCGACGCACATGGTCAGGCACCACTCCCGGCCGTCGGGCGTGGACGAGGCGAACAGCAGCGAGGTCGCCGTCGTGCCGTCGCCCCTGCCGTCGTACGCGCCGTCGGCGAGGTCGGCCATTGTCGTGCCGAGGATGTCCCGGCCGCCCGGCATCGTGCCCACGACCGTGACGCCGTCCACCCGCTCACCGGCCATGAGCGCCGTGAGCTGGTCGTCGGTGAGAGCGCGGCCTCCGGTGTCGACGGCCAGCACCCGGTCCAGGTCGCCGACGGGCCGGCCGGTCAGCTCCTCGAACCGTTGCCGCACGGTCCCCGGCGCACCGGGGTGGTCGGTGACTGTCGTGCGGGCCTCGTCCTCGGCTGCCTGCGACGGCGCGTACGAGGCGGTCAGCCCGACGATCAGGGCTGCGGTGATGATGGTGACGCGCCTGGTGATGTCCCGTAGAGCTGTCATCCTGTCCTCATCTCGGTGATCGTGTGGGCGGAGTCGGACGGGCTACCAGCGACACGTGACGATGTCGCCGACGGTGTTCGGGGACCCCGAGCCGCAGTGGTCGTCGATCCACTCGCCGATGTCGTCGATCGTGTCCACGATCCAGGCGATCACCGACTTGATCGCGCCCCAGATGCTGAAGTAGACGACTGTCGTCTCGGGGGTGCCGCCGGCCTCGTCGATGACGTCCTTCGTCGACATGGCGGCGGTCGGCTTCTCGATGATGTCCAGCACCCGTACGCCGGTGTCGTCCTTGCCGGCCAGCAGCGCCTCGATCTGCTCCGGGGTGCGCTCCTTGCCGTCGTCGACCGCCACGATCGCCCGGTCGACAAGCACCTCTCGGCTGCCGCTGACGGCCTGGGCGATGGTGGCGATCTCGCCCACCGTGAGGTCGTTGCCGAGCGCCGGCCCGGTGAACCGCCGGACCGAGACGGCGCCGGACGGGTCGATCTGGAGCTCGCTGGCCGTGATCAGGTCGTCCGCGCCGAACGGGTCCCAGGCGAACGTCCACCGCCCGCCTTCGCAGCGGAACTGCCCGTGCACCCGGCCCTCGGGCTCGGTCTCGGTGCGGACGACCCCGCCGCGGTCGTCGAGGTGCTGGACCACACAGTCGGTGCCCTTCGTCGGCGGTTTGTCGGGCCGGGCCACGGCTGTGGTGGGCAGGGCCAGCACCGTCGCGCTGACCACCCCGAGCACCGTGAGTTGGTGTGCCAAATGCTTCATCGAACGCTCCACTCGTCGGGAAAGAAACTGGTGTCCGAAGAGTGGCGGTCCGCGCTGAAGCGGCCCGGAAACGGCGCTGAAAGCGGGGTACGTCAGGGCAGTCGACTGGCGTCGAGCTGTGCCAGGTCGGCACGGATCGAGTCGGCGTCGGCATCGCCGAGCTCGTCGAGGATGGCAAGTGCCCGGTGCCATGCGGCACGGGTGGCACCGAGATCGGCGAGGGCCCGGTGGCTGCCACCGAGGTTGACGTACGTGCTCGCCTCGGCGTACCGGTCGTTGACCTGGGTGAAGAGGTCGAGTGCGTGCTCGTAGCAGGCGATCGCGCGCCGGTCGTCACCGAGCTGGTGATGGGCGTGACCGAGACTGTCCCAGGTGTCGGCCTGCCCCTGGACGTCGTCCACCTCCTGCAACATCCGCAGCGCCTCGCCGCACGACGCGAGGGCACGGTGGTAGTCGCCGAGCAGCGCCTCCTGCCAACCGACCGCGTTGAGGGTGTACCCCTGCCCGGCCCGGTTGCCGGTCCGCCGGAACAGGGTCAGTGCCCGCCTCGAATGGTCGAGCGCCTGGTGGTGCTGCCCCCGCCGCTCGGCCAGCTGACCACTGTTGAGACAGGTGTGGGCCCGCCCGTCGTCGTCGCCGACGTCGGTGAACAGGTCGAGCGCGCGCCGCAGGTGGTCGTCGGCCTCGTCGTACTCGCGCAGCCGGGAGCAGGCGAGACCGAGGCTGCGGTGCGCGTGGCCCTGCCCGGTCTGATCGCCGATGCGGGACGCGGCGGCCAACGCGATGCGTTGCGTGCCGAGCCAGTCCTGCCAGTGCCCCTGCCGGTGCAGGAAGCCGGCCAGGGTCCAGGCGAGCTGCCACGCGTGTCCCTCGAACCCGGACCGCGCCGCCAGCGGTACGGCGGCGAGCAGGACGGGAAGCTCGGCGGTGAACCACGCCGTGGCGGCCGCCCTGCTCCGGGGGCTCTCCGGTGTCACGTCCGCCCGTGGTGGCGCGAGGCTGATCTCGCTGAAGTGCGGGTGCAGTGCGAGGTCGGCGGCGTGTGCGGTGTGCAGGCAGTGGTCGAGCAGCCGGTGCACGGCGGCGCGTCGGTCGGCGGGTGACTCGGCCTCGTCGGCGAGGCCGGCGGCGTACGCGCGCAGCAGGTCGTGGAACGCGTAACGCCCGTAGGTGTGCTCGGTGAGCAGGTTCGCCCGGATCAGCTCGGTCAGCAGCGCAGCGCTCGCCGGCGGGGTGAGACCGGCCAGGCTGGCCACGGCCGGAACGGCGACGTCCGGGCCGGGATGCAGGCTCAGCAGCCGGAACAGCCGCAGCGCCGGTGGGCTCAGTGTCCGACACGACCAGGAGAAGACCGCCCGCACGTCGGTGGCCGCGTCGCCCCCGTGGAAGGCGTCCAGATCGCCCAGCTCGGCGGCGACAGTGGCCAACGAGAAGTGCCGGTTGGTGGCGGCTCTGGCCGCGACGATGGCCAGGGCGATGGGCAACCGCGCGCACCGGTCGGCGATGGTGTCGGCCGCGGCGGGTTCGGCGGCGACCTGGTGCTCCCCCAGCCGGCGGACCAGCATGTCGCGGGCCTCGGCGGGGCTCAGCAGGTCGAGGAACACCGGTTGGGCGCTCTCGGTGACGACGAGCGGGATGAGCTGGTCGCGGCTGGTGACGACGGTGAGGCAGTCGGGTGAGCCGGGCAGCAGCGGCCGGACCTGTTCCGCGTCGCGCGCGTTGTCCAGCACGACCAGCAGGCGTTTGCCGGCCACCGTCGTGCGGTACAGGCTCACCATCAGGGTCTCGTCGCTCGGCATCCGTGTCGCCGGCACGCCGAGCGCCTCCAGGAAGCCGTGCAGTGCTCGCGCCGGCTCGGTCGGCGCGGCCCCCGGGTCGAAGCCGCGCAGGTTGACGTAGAGCTGCCCGTCCGGGAAGCGCTCGGCCGCGCGGTGCGCCCAGTGCACGGCGAGCGCGGTCTTGCCGACGCCCGCGGTTCCGGACACCACCACGGCGCCGCCCCGGTCGATCAGCGCGTCGAGGGCGGCCAGCTCCGCGTCGCGCCCCCCGAACGTCGGTACGGCGGGAGGCAGTTGCGCCGCCACCGGCGTCGGTGCCGCCGTCACCGGCGCGGGTGCGGCGATCGCCGTGTCCTGGCGCAGGATGGCGCACTCCAGATCCCGTAGCCGCGGACTCGGGTCGATGCCGAGGCTCTCCCGCAGGGTGTCGCGCAGCCGCCGGTACGTGGCGACCGCCTCGCCCTGCCGGCCGTCGCGGTACAGGGCGAGCATCAGCTGCGCGTGCAGGTGCTCGTCGAGGGGGTGTTGCCGGACGAGCCGTTCCAACCCGGGGACCAGCCGAGCGTGCTCGCCGACCGACAGCCGGGCCTCGGCGAGCGCCCGTTCGGCCTCCAACCGCAGACTGGCCAGGTGGTCGGCCTGCTCTTCGAGCCACGCGGACCCGGCCACGTCGGCCAACGGCGGTCCGCGCCACAGCGCCACCGCGGCCGTCAGGTGCGCCACCCGCTCGCTGCGGTCCGACGATCGGCGGGCCAGTTCGAGGAGGTGCTCGGCGGCCTGGACATCCGTGGACTCCGGCCCGGTGTTGAGCACGTAACCGGGCTGACGTGCCACGATCGACCCGGGCTCGCCGAGCACTCCGCGCAGGTAGGAGACGTGGCGCTGCAACGTGTTGGCCACGGTGGCCGGTGGGTGCTCGCCCCAGACCACGTCGATGAGCCGGTCGACGCTCACCACCCGGCCCGCGTGCAGCGCCAGCGTCGCCAGCACCGCCTTGCGGCGCACTCCGTTGACCGCCTGCGGACTGCCGGCGACGACCACCTCCACCGGCCCGAGCAGCCTGACCCGCACCCCCGTGCCGACCATCGAGATCACCAGATCAGGCTAGTTGCGCAGCCCGGAGACCTCGCTCTGTTCGTCGGGCACTGGACAAGACCGACGACAGAGCCCGCCGTCAGCCAACGTACTTGCCGTTGCGGGTGTCCCCCGAGTTGCCGTCGTAGTGCACCTTGCGGTAGCGGTGCACCGAGCCCTTCTTGACCGCCTGCCAGTGGGCGTACGCCACCGCGTAGTCGTGCTGCTTGTAGTAGTCACCTGCCGCCTTGTAGTAGATCCGGTGCCGGGCGTCGCCGCCGCAGTTGGCGAGGTAGCTGTAGGAGTGAAGGCGCCCCGGTGCTGGCCAACGCCTGGCAGTCACGCAAGGCACGGGACCTGCTCCGGATCCTCGCCGCCCGACGCGGTCGCGCGGTGCCCCGGGAGCAGCTCGGCGAGATGCTCTGTTCCGCCCAGGACCCGGACCGGGTCAGCCACCGGCTGTCCGTGGCGCTGTCCACCCTGCGCGGCGTCCTCGATCCGGAACGCCGTACGTCGACGGACCACTTCATCATCGCCGCGCACCCCAGCCTGGCGCTCGACGTGGAGCACGTGGAGCTGGACGTCGAGGAGTTCCTCGCCGAGGCGGCACACGGCCTCCGACTGGCCGAGGTGGCGGATCGCCACCTCGGCCGCGCCCTGGAGCTGGAGCCCCACGACGAGGGCGTGCACGGCGAGTTCGTCCGGACGTTGACGGCCGCGGGCCGGCACGGCGAGGCCGCCCAGGCGTACCGACGTTACGTACAGGCGATGTCCGCCATCGGCGTACCGGCCCAGGCGCGTGGTGACCTTGTCCCGCCGGGCCGGCCGTACGTGCTGCCGTCAGTCGATACCCAACGGGTTGTCACTCCCTCCCCGTAGCCTGCCCGGCGAGCCGACCGAAAGCTGTGGCGGCCACGTCGTACGAGGGAGAGTGTGGTGTCCGCGATCGCGTCCTTGACCCTGGTGCCCAGGGACAGCATCACCGAGCTGGCCAGCCTGGCCCGCACGTCGCCGTCGTCGCTCCACTCGTACCTGGCGGAGCACGGGCGCGAGGCGCGGCAGACGTACGACTGGTCCGGGTACTGCATGCTGTACGTCCTGACCTATCTGGACGAGCGCGGCATCGACCTGGAGCCGTCGGAGTTCAATGCCGAGTCCGAGGCCATCAACAGCGCGTACGGCTACACCACGCTCATCACCCCGGCCCCGCGGTTAGTGGATCAGCTCGATCCCGGCGCGCACCGCGAGGCGGATCTGGTCGCCCACTTCGAGGAGATGGGGTTGGACTTCGAGGAGAGCGGCGCGGCCGGCCTGGACACGCTGAGGGTGTTGCGCGACAGCATCGCCGAGCTCGCCGATGACCAGGTGTTGGTGCTGAACATCGGCTGAGATCGACCCGGCCAGGTGGTGCACACCCGTGATCGGCATCGACAGTTGTAGGGTGCCCTCCGTGGGATACACGGTGCTGCCCTCGGGCCGGCTGAACCTTCCAGCGTCGGACGACGCCGCCGCGGTCGCCGCTGTCCAGGCCGCCTTGACTGGACAGAGTGGTTGGTACCGGCCGGAGGCGTTTCCGGCGAATGGCACGCTTGTCGACCTGGCGGAGGCGGCCAGAGCCTCGATCGTCCGCGACGGAGACTGGATCGAGTTCGGGTACGACGACGAGGGTGACCCCAAGTGGTCGGACCGGGCGACGGCCTTCTACGTCGCCATCGCACCGTTCGTCCGCTCGGGCACCGTCCAGATCGAGGGCGAGGACGGCGCCCGCTGGTCCTACACCTACGCCGATGGGCAGATCACCCAGGACGGTTGGAACGGCTGGGATGGGTCCGTCGAGCCGTTCGGCGACTACGTGGACCTCCCGCCCCCGGGCAACCGGTAGGCAGCTAGTCGTCGTTGAGGTTGACTGTCACACCCTGGTCGGCGCATGCCGTCTGGAAACCCGCCACCGCGGCTCCCAGCGGCGCGATGAGCCCGAGCGCCCTTTCCTTCTGCCCCTCCGGCAGCTGGGTCATCTGCCAGGCGATGTCGATCAGCGCGGTGCCGTGCTTGCGGATGTCCTCGTGCCGGGAGTCTTCGAACAGCTCGCGGGTCTTGCGATACTCGGCTTCGGTGAGCTTGTCGTCGCCGGGGTTCGTGGCGGTGCCGTCGGGGTTCTTGCCGGCGGCCATCGCCTTGCACGCGGCAACCCCGGAATCCTCCTTGATGAACCCGTCGTACACGGTATATCCGCTGGCGGCGACCATCAGGACGGCGACGAGTGCGAGGCCGGCGATCAGCAGCGGCTTCGCGCGTGGGGTGGCTGGCGGGGGTGACGGCAGGGGGTCGGGTGCACCTGTCCCGGGTTCCTGCTGCCCGATCGGCTGCGGCTGCTGCGGCGGAAACACCGGACCGCCCTGCGGGTAGGGCGGCTGCGGCTGCTGGGCTTGGTAAGGGTCGGTCACGGTGTGCTCCCCACGTGATTTCTGGCGCTGGTGTGGCAAGTTACCCGTCCTGACTCAGCCCCGAAAGGTGCACGGTGCGTAGATCGCCCGGTGCACGCCGGGCGCACTGTCGAGGTCGGCCGGGCGAATCGCCGACACGGGCCGCAGGGGTACGGCGTTGACCGTCGCCGTCGACGCCGTACCCCAGCTCGACCTGGCATCCGACGGACGCCCGCCGGCCGACCCGGCCTCCCTTACGCGCGTGGCGGGTAGGCCAGGCGGCGGAGGACGAACTCGGCGGGGCCGGGCCGTCCGCGCCGGTCCAGTTGACGGGCGATCAGGACGGTGGCGAGCCAGACGGCCACCGCGATGACCAGGCCGGTCACCGTGGGGCTGCCGAAACGGTCGCCGAGGGCGAGCATGAAGGGTGCCAGGAGGACGAGCCAGGCCACGGACTGCATGAGGTACCCGGACAGGGAGCGCTGACCCAGGGCGGAGAGTGCGCCGACGACCGGGCCGGATCGGGTGGCCCGCAGGGCGATCAGGCCGAAGACGGCCACGTAACCGGGACCGGCGAACATGCCGCTGGCGCCGTGGAGCAGCAGCGTCAGACCGGCTGTCGACTCGTCGACGTGCAGCCATCCGGCGCTGAGCAGAGCGGCCGGGAGACCTCCGACGATGGCCATGCCGAGGCCGAGGATGGCGGTCCAGGTGAGCAGGGCGCGGTGGCGGGCCGGCTCTTCGAGGACGCGGCGGCGAGCGGCCCACATGCCCAGCCAGGCGATCATGACGAAGGGCAGGACGGTCAGCGTGTGCGTCGGCCATTCGCCGAGGCGGTCCAGCATCGCCGCGACGTAGTCGGTGGCGGCGAGGGAGTCGACGTGTGTCGACGGCAGCGGTGCCGACCCGCCCGAGCCGCCGAGGATGGTGATGACCACGACGACGCCGAGGACCAGCACCTCCACCGCCGCCAGCGCCCAGAGCACCAGCGCGATCCAGTGGACCCGGTCGCCGCGACGCAGGAGCAGCAGGGTCATCGCGATCCCGACGATCCCGTACGCGCCGAGGAAGTCGCCGTAGTAGAGAAGTGCGGCGTGCACGAACCCGAACACGACGAGCCAGAGGTTACGGCGCAGCAGCACGGAACGGACCTGCTGGGGTGTGGCACCGGAGGCGTCCTGGCGGCGGGCGAGTTGGACGAGGCCGTAGCCGAACATCACGGCGAAGACCGGGTAGCCGCGGGCATGGACGAGATCGAAGAGCAGGAGGTTGAGGCCGCGGTCGACGCCCTCGGGTGTGGCGTCGAGACCGGGCTCGCCGGCGAAGACGACCCCGGCGACGTTGGCCAGCGCGATGATCAGCAGCATCGCTCCCCGGGCCAGGTCCGGCGCGAGGGCGCGTTCGGTGCGCAGCACCGGCCCTCTCGATGTCCGCGAAGCGGTGTCAGTGCCCATGCTCGTCTCTCCCCGCTGTCCCGATTTTAGTTTCATTGAGAAAGTATCACGGGCAAACTAATGGGTCTGGCATGATGGGTCGGGTATCTGTCCGGGCGAACGTGGGAGCCCATGACCAGCGAGGACTTCGTCCCGGCGCCGCTGCGCCGGCTGTGGGGGATGCCAGAGTCGTCGCGTCTCGGACGACCCGCGACCCTCGACGTCACAGTGGTCGTCGCCGCGGCGGTCACGATCGCCGACCGCGACGGGCTGGCCGGCGTCACGCTCCCCAAGGTCGCCGAGAGCCTCGGCTTCACGAGCATGTCGCTCTACCGGCACGTCGGGTCCAAGGACGAACTGCTCACCCTCATGGCCAACGCCGCGCTGGGTCCGCCACCGACGATCGACGGCGGCGACTGGCGGGAGGGGCTGCGCGGTTGGGCATTCGCGCATCGCGCGGTGTACCAGCGTCGGCCCTGGCTGACTCGCGTGCCCATCTCCGGGCCGCCCGCCGGGCCGAACCAGATCGCCTGGATGGAGACCGCACTGGCGATCATGTCCCGCACCCACCTGGACTGGGCGCACAAGATCGGTGCCCTGTCCCTGATCAGCGGATACGTCGTCCAGTCGGTACGGCAGTACAGCGAACTCTCCGAGGGCCGGCCCCCGGGCCAGGGTCAGGCTGACGCGGAACGCGAATACGGTCGGGCGCTGGCGCGGCTCGTCGACCCCGCCCGCTTCCCCGAGATGGCCCGCCTGTTCTCCTCGACGCTGTTCGAGGCACCACCGTCGGACACTCCCGACGCGACAATCGCCGACGCGGACTTCACCCTCGGGCTGGAGCTGATCCTCGACGGCATCGCCGTCCGGATCGAGCGTTCCTGATCAGCTCCTGGGCCGGAGACCGCGCCGCCTACCGCCTTGGCACGCTCCAGAGCGGGCGCTGGGGCTCGTCGTTGTGCACGACGACGTCCGCGCGGTGGGTCGGACGGGCCGTGGCGACATACAGCTGCTGGGAGGGGATGTACCGCTCGCGCCAACGTCGTTCGACCTCGGCCCGGGTGGACACCCGATGCTCGCGGAGCACGGCACGATCCACTGTCTTCTCCGGTGCCGTCGACACGAAGACGCGCAGGTCCCACCGGTCGACCAGTTCCGGGCGCAGAAGGAAGACGCCGTCGACGACCAGCACGGCGTCGACCGGGGCGGTCGTGAACGGCGGGGACACCGCGGCATCCGCGCGGTGGTCGTACACCGCGGGTTGGAAACGTCGATCGCCGCCCGGCCCGAGCGGACCGAGCAGGACCCGGGTCAACGCCTCGCGGTCGTGCGTGTCGTGGTAGCAGCCTTCGGCCGAGTACTCGCCACGCGGATAGCGCTGTGCCCGGGGAAAGAGGAAGTCGTCGATCGTGGCGCGGATGACGTCACGGCCCTGTTCACGCAGGACGACGGCCAACTCGTCGGCGAGGGTGGTCTTGCCGGCGGCGGGCGGTCCGTCGACGGCGACCCGCGTCGGATGGTCGACGGTGACGGACCCGACCGCCTCGGCCAGGCGGTCGAGCAGCTCGTCTCGGGTGCCCCGCACCAGGCCGCCGTCCTTCCCGGTCAGGGGCGGCGGGCGTTCGTCTTGATCGTGTCGACGAACGCGTCCCAGGCGGCGGGCGCGAAGCTCAGCATCCCGGCGTCGGGGGCCGTGGAGTCGCGGACATCGACCTGGACGCGCCGGTCACGCACCTCCACGCACTGACCGTTGCTGCCGGAACGGCTCGACGTGCGCCAGGCGTTACGTTCCATGCTTGCTCAGCTCCTTGACGAACGTGATCGACTCGGCGGGCGACATCGCCAGCGTCCTCAGATTGTCGTACGCCGCCGACAGCCGCGCCAGGTCACGGCTCGACTCAAGGAACAGCTCACCGGCCAGAGTCTCGATGTAGCCCAGTGGCGGCTCGTCCCGCTCGAAACTGAGCAGGGCGAAGCCGCTGCTGTCCGCCAGGTGGGCGCCGGCCCCGAAGCGCAGCACCTGGATCGTCACGTTCGGCAGTCGACTGAGGGTGACCAGGTGATCGAGTTGCTCACGCAGCACGTCCGGACCGCCAACCTCGGTGCGAACCGACGCCTCGGACAGGATGGCGTGCATCCGCAGCGGAGTCGGTTGCCGGCGCAGCACCCCCTGCCGGGTCATCCGGGCGGAAACCCGCTGGTCGATGGTCGCCTGGTCGGTCTCCCGGCCGATGACGTTGACCTCACGGGCATAGCTCTCGGTCTGCAGGAGACCGGGCACCAGCATCGGCTCGAAGTTCTTGAGCTCCACCGCCTCGATCTCGTACGCGATGTAGGTGGCGTACTTGCCACCGAGGCGCTGCCACCACCCGTCCTCACGCAGACCGCGTGCCTGATCGAGCAGCGAGGTCCCCGGCTCCTCGTCGATCCTGACGCCGTACGTGACCAGCAGCTCCATCACGTCACCGACCCGAGGTCTGATCTCGCCCGACTCGATCCGGCTGATCCGCGACGGTGAGCAGTCGACGATCGCCGCCGCGGCCTCGCCGGTCAGGTCCTTCGCTTCGCGGAGCTTGCGGAGCTCCCGGCCCAGTCGCCGAGAGCGCGGTGTCGCTGGCGTAAATCGAGGCATGTCGTGATTCTGCGCCCTGACTCGCGTTTCTCCATGCTCTAACGCACGTGCTCGGCGTGTCGATCATGTTGATTGCCTTGCTTTGCATCACATGATGCGCAACTCTGATGACTGTGGGCCACGGAGCTTCACCACAGCGTGAGCTGCGGGCCTGGCGACCTCCCGGCCTCCGGCTTCGTCAGAAAGCGAGCGTGCGCATGGCCTCTGAAGTCGCGTCGATCGTGTTCGGCGGCCTGGTGCCCGGCTTCCTGGCCGGTCTCCTCGCCTTCCGGGTCAAATCGCGCTGGTGCCCCCGCTGCGGGGAATCCACCGACGCCATGGAGCCGTCGCCGGAGCGGGAGCGATGACCGGGCCCAGCCGCCGCACCGGCAACGAGCCGCCGATCGGGCGACGGATGGCCGAACTGCGGGCACGTCGGGGAATGAGTCAGCAGGTCTTCGCCGACCGGATTCGCCGGTCGAAAAGCTGGGTGGACAAGGTCGAGCGAGGAGTGCGTACCCTCGACCGGCTCTCGGTGATCGAGACGGTCGCCGCGGCCCTCGGCGTCGCCCCGGACGTCCTGCTCGCGGGCAAGGCCCCGCGCGAGCCGGCCGCCGAACCCGGCGGCGACGTGGAACGCCTCCGCGCGGCGCTGGCCCGCTACGACCTACCCGACTCCGGCAACGACGGCCAGCCAGCGCCGTCGTTGGCTCAGCTCGATGCCCAGGCGGGGTACGCGTGGACGGCGTACCGCAACGGTCACCACCCCCAGGTGCTGCGCCTACTGCCCGATCTGCTCTGCGACAGCCGCACGCAGCCGGGAGACGCGGCGGACTTGCTGGTACGGGTGTATCGGCTCGCCGCCCAGGTGCTGGTCAAACTCGGTGAGGCCGACCTGGCCTGGCTGGCCGCCGATCGGGCGATGAACGCCGCCGCCGGTAACCCTTGGCGTGCCGGCCTTGCGGCGATCTCACTCACCCAGGCCCTGCGATCCCTGCGGCGAGGAGGGTTGGCGATGACGGCCGCCGTCGCCGCCGTACACCAACTCGACCTGGCACCGCCCCACGTCCGCCAGCCCGGCGTAACCGGGACCCTGTTGATCGAAGCGGCGCTCGCCGCCGCCGTCAGCGGAGACGCCAACGCGGCAGGCGAACTCACCGAGCGCGCGGCTCGCCTCGCCGAAGGCCAGCGCCAGCACGACTGGGACGGCATCGGATTCGGTCCCGCGCCTGTCGACCTCGCCCGCGCCCTGATCGCGATGTGGTCTGGCGACCACCAACTGGCCGTGACCACCCACCTCCGGGTAGCCAGCGGTAACGCCTGGCACCTGCTTCCCGCCGAACACCGGGCCGCCCATCTGATCGACATCGCGCACGCCTATCTGGACCTCGGAGACACCCGCTCCGCTGGCCGGACGTTGGTCGCCGCCAACCGGATCGCCACCTGGGAGACACGAATTCGTCCGGTGGCCCGGGCAGCGCTGACCGCCGTGTTCCGGGCCGGCCCCGGTGCGGCCGACGTGTCCCGCCTGGCCGACACCATCGGACTGACGCGGTAACGAACGTCCGCTGTGCAACGGCCGGATCCTGACAACCGCCACGGTCACCGCGTGCCTGCTGTGCGCCGCCGCGGGGTCGGATCACCGTGCTGGCGAAGAATCGAAACGTGTTCCTGCAGTTCCGCCGCGGCCGCGCATGACCAGCACCCGCCCGGCTGCGGTGTCACATCGCCGAAACCGCGCCCTCGATCTTCTTCGCCTGCGTCGGCTTCACCTTCCCTGACACGCGCACCAGCACACGCCCGTCATCCGCGCGGTAGTGGTATTCGGTGCCAAGGATGGGCATGTTCTTCAAGGCTTCCTGAATGAACTTGGACCGGCGTTCCACACCCTCAACAGCTGGGAACACTTCGACGACAAGCCCACGGTCAATGCCGTACTTGTCTGCTGTCTTGTCTCCGCCGGGCAGGTCAGCGGATGCCCTGGACGTGTACCCGTTGGGCCTGCCGAGGAGGTCGTTGGGGTCGGTGTCTTCGTCTTGCACGGCGCCGGCGGTGAGGCCCAGTTTCGCGGCGGACAGTTTGTCGAGCACCTGCTTGGCGGTGAGCGGGGCAGCCGCCGCCGGGGCTGGTGCGGGCGCGGCGGGTACGGCGGGCGACGCTGGCGGGGCGGCAACCGGGCTGTCGGGTGTGTTGGTGCCGCAGCCGGCGGCAAGCATGAGGGTGGCGGCGACGGCGATAGTGCTGTGGCGAAGACGCATCGCATGATCCTCGGACAGCAGACACACCTGGGTGGCCCGCTGACTCACCGGATGGCTGTCCGGTAGGCGACACAGCATTCGCATCGGATCCAGCAAGGTAACCCGAGAGCCAACGCACCCACTACACCGTCCTCGCCCCTGGCCGCTGCCCTAACGACCCTCGCCACGACCTGCGGCACCAGCGAACCCACCGCCAACGCCGCAACCGAATCCGCCCCCGCACCGCTGCCCATCGAGGATGGGAACCGCCTGACCTGCCACACCCCGCCCACCAACATGCGGGAAACCCTCGAAAACCTCGCCGCGACGCCTCAAGCCGCCGAGTATGCGATGAAGTCAAATGACCTGATCATGTCGTAGCACGGGCCGGACTTGCGGGCGGCGGTAACCACGAGACAGCGCCCTTGGATGGGCAGCGGAACACGGCCCTGCACTCCGATGTGGAAATCAGTAATGCCGCAATCAACGTGGCTGAGGTGTGCGGGACCACTGTACGGCGACGGACCGTGACTACAGCACAACCTGCGAAGGGGAACGACATGTCGGACTTCAGCGAACGGATCAACCAGGCCGCAGCAGCCCGCCACCAGGCCACCGCAGGCGCGGCGCAGCTCCTCAACGCGTTCCGGGTAGCTAACTCTGCCGCCCCCGCCGAAGCCGCGCGCAGACTCGATCGCCTCGCCGCCGATACTCGGGACTTCCTCACCCAGCGCGGCGTTCCACCGCAGAGAGTCGTCGCCCGCAAAGACACAACGCTCAGAGGGGCAGTGCTAGAGACAGTCACCGAAGGGTGGAATCTCAGGCCAGACTTCCTTACAGTGGACGGCCATTTCGTCCGCTTCACCAGCCCGCCACGCCGCTCCGGTGACGATATCCTGCGCCACAAGGTGCGCCCAGGCGACCGCTACCTCGGCCATTACTACAAGAGCAAGCCACCGAAGGTTGTGGAGGTTCGGACTGGGGTGGACAATGCTGTGTTTGTTGGTGAGCGGGTACCACAATTGAGCGTTATTTCGGAGGCCAACTTCGGTCGGTTCTACTACGGCGATTTCTACGACCCGTCGTTCGCCCGCCCTCCTCAGGCGTTGCTGCTGACCGACGACGTTTCCCAGCTTTACCTTGCGTCGCCGCAGGCGTACGAAAGCGACTACCACGTTCAGCGTGTAGATGAGCAGGTGCTGCAAAGCACAGTGCTACTGGTTGATCCGGCGGCCGGGAATTGATTGACGAACCTTGCCCGGTTTCCCGGTTCGCGGGTGGATCGGCGCATGCTTGGGCTGAGGCGTATCGCTGCGCGCGGAACCAGTGAGGCTGGCTTCGGACCTGCGGCTGAGCCTGAACCAGCGCGTCGCGGGGACGTGCGAGGGGGACGGGCCACGCCGCGACCGAGGAATCATGAGATCAAGATGGGCAACCGGCGAACTGCTCAGATGGGCTTCTAGCAGCGGAGCGCCGGGGACACCTCGTCACCACTCCCCACGGCTGGGGCGGGGAGAATGCCCTCCATGGGAGGCTCTTAGGAGCTGGCGTTGTCTGACTTGGGGGGCCGCAAGGGATGTGGGTGGTGGATGCCGCAGCCAAGGAGGCGGCTGTCGCCCGGTTCCTCAAGGAGCATCCGCAAGGAGGTCAGGCCGCCAGCGAGCATCCCGCGCTGCGGGGCTGTGCCGAGGTCGCCTGGTCCGAGATTCCCGGTTGTCCCGATGGAATCCCGTCTCTGTTCTACGGGCTACTCGATCAGGTTGCCGCACCAGAGGCCGCACGCGTGCTCACCAACATCCTGATGGGGGGCGTCTTCCGCCTAAGCGCGGCAATGCCGGCAGCGTTGCCGTTCCTGCTTCGGCTGGCGGCCAGCCCGGATGTTTCGGTGCGGTCCGGCTTGTTCGACCTCGTGGTCGTCACCGCTGAGCTATCGCAGCCGGTCGACGCGGACAACGAGCGCGCAGTGCTGCTGCTTGGCAACGACAGCGATCATCCGGAACGTGAACAGTGCAGGGCTATTTTCTCCGAACATGCCTCCCTGCTCCAGATGTTGCTGGACGACGACACGTTGAATGCTCTCGACAGAGCGTGGCTTCAGCAGGTCGCGGGACCTTGAAACCGACTCCAGATCTCCTCGTCGGGCAGGCCCCGATGAGGAGATGAGCGGACGCTGGATCTTGTTGGTGTCAGTCCTGCTGTAGGGGCGTGCGTCGGGCGCGCACGATTCGGTGCGTGATACGCCATCCGGCAGCCGTTCGTTCGACGGTGTCCTCGTACGTGACGCTGCCGGTCGATCCATCAGCCATGACCCCGAATCCCTTGGACAGGGCATTGACCGTGCCGTCCGCCGTCTCGCGCAGCACGATATTTGTCACGTGGTGGGCTACCGGGTTGGCGTCGCCCAGCGCCAGGGCGGCTTCGCGGGCTGCGGCGAGACCGACCAACGTGCCGCCGCCGAGAGCCGACACGTCGTAGACGACGTCGTCGGTGAACAGCGCCGCCAGGCCGTCGAAGTCGCCGCGATCTGTCAGGTGCCCGTGCGAGTTGATCAGATCCGTGATGGTGATCCGGTCATCCATGGTGATGGGCATCGTGCTCCCCCCTGCCTCCTAAACGGGGAACCCCCCACTTAGCTGCCGGTAACGTATCCGGGGATGTCCCCGGTTAGCAAGCGTGGCCCGCGCTCCGACGCGTCCCGTAACCGTGCGCGGCTCGTCGCCGCAGCCCGCGAAGCGCTGATCGACGCGGGCAACGACGTCGCGTTCGACGTGATCGCCCGACGCGCCGGGGTCGGCAACGCCACCCTGTACCGCCACTTCCCGACGCGGGCCGATCTGCTCGTCGCCGTCTATGCCGACGAGGTCGCCGCACTGTGCCGACGCGGCGAGCAGTTGTTGGGGGCGGCGGAGCCGACGGACGCGCTGTTCGCCTGGCTCGACGAGTTCGTGGTGCACGTGGCCACCAAGCGGCCCCTCGCCCTGGCCGCGACGGAAGGCTCCGACGAAAGCCGTACCGCGCTGTTTCGGGACTGGCACGCGTCGATCACCTCGATCGCCGACCGCCTCGTCCGACGCGCGCAGCCAGCACTCCGTTCCGACCTCACCGCCACCGACGTGCTGACCCTGGCCAGCGGAGCGGCCCTCACCGCCGACCCCGCGCAGGCCCGCCGCCTGGTCGCACTCCTGCGTACCGGCATTGTCGCCTCAACCGGCACCGCCTGAGGCTCCCTTCGGCGTCTGCGGCCAGGTCCCGCAACACGGCTGAGAACTGGGGTGCGCGGCAACGAGCAGACTGGTTGGATCACTGAAATGGCCCGCTTATATCCGGAGATCGAACCCTTCGCACACGGCATGCTCGACGTCGGGGACGGCCACCTCGTCTACTGGGAGAGCAGCGGTAACCCCCTCGGAAAGCCAGCCCTGGTGTTGCACGGTGGCCCCGGCTCCGGAGCCGGCGCCTCCTGGCGGCGATTCTTCGACCCGGCCGTCTATCGGGTGGTCCTGTTCGATCAGCGGGGATGCGGACGCAGCACACCGGACGCGGGCGACGTGCGAACGGACCTGTCGACCAACACCATGCCGCACCTGCTGGCCGACATCGAAAAGCTACGCACGCACCTGGACATCGACAGGTGGCTACTGCTCGGCGGATCGTGGGGCAGCGCCCTCGGCCTCGGCTACGCCGAGCGGCACCCCGACCGGGTCACCGAGATCGTGCTGTTCAGCGTCGTCACCAGCACACCGGCAGAGCACAGGTGGCTCACCCGCGACCTCGGACGGATCTTCCCCGAACAGTGGGAGAGATTCCGGGACGCGGTGCCGGCGGCCGAACGCGACGGCAATCTGCCCGCCGCCTACGCCCGCCTGCTGGCCGATCCGGACGAAGGCGTGCGGGACCAGGCCGCCCGCAACTGGTGTGCCTGGGAGGACGCTCTCGTCTCGAACCTGCCCGGCAGCCAACCTGACCCACGTTATGAGGATCCGGCGTTTCGGATGACCTTCGCGCGTCTCGTCACCCACTACTGGGCGCACGACGGTTGGTTCGCCGACGGCGAGTTGATGGCTGGTGCACACCGGCTCGCCGGCATTCCCGGTGTGCTCGCACACGGCCGGCTCGACCTCGGGAGCCCGGTCGACATCCCCTGGCAACTGTCCAAGCTGTGGCCCGAGGCACGGTTGGAGCTGATCGACGATGCTGGCCACGGCAGCGGGCGCGGCGTCGGCGACGTGGTCATCGACGCCTTGGACCACTTCGGGGCCGGCTGACTGCCTCATTGGCCCGTTTCAAAGTGATTCTGTGCTCCCATCAGCCCAAAGGTCGTAGACGTAGCGCGTCGAACTGCTCACGCAGGGCACACCTGCCCAGCCGTACCCGGGACTCGTCCCCGCAGTCGTCAAGCTCGAAGAACAGCGGAGGTTGCGCCGTGTCGGCCGAGGCCGTGCACTACAACATGCATGATGCCAAGACCCATCTGTCGCGCATCATCGAACGGGTCGAACGCGGCGAGGAGATCATCATCGCCCGAGCCGGTACTCCGGTGGCGAAGGTCGTGCCGCTGGTCCGGCGGGCCAACCGCACCGCAGTCGGTTCCCTCGCCGGGCAACTGGACCTCTCCGGCGACTGGGACTCATCACAAACCAACGCCGAGATCGCCGCCGACTTCGGCATCGGCGCATGACCCTGCTGCTGGACACCCACGTCGCGCTCTGGGCCATCACCGGCGACGCAACCCTTGGCACCGAGTTCCTCGACCGGCTACGCCACGAGCCGGACATCTTCCTCTCCCCGGTCACCCTGTGGGAGATCACCATCAAACAGCGTGCGGGGAAACTCCCCGGACCCCCTGACCTCGCCGAGCGGGTAAGAGACATGGGCTTCCGCGAGCTCCCGGTGACCCACGCCCACACCATCGCCGCCCGCCGCCTGCCACCGCATCACCGCGATCCGTTCGATCGCATGCTGGTGGCCCAGGCGATCACCGAGAATCTGACCCTGGCCTCCCGCGACGCGTCGATAGCGCTGTACGACGTGGACGTCCTCAAGGTGTGATCGGCCGGGTCCATCAACGCTTGATGCCGACGAGGCCCCCCACCGCGCACGCTGGCCGTCCGGCCGGTGCCGCTCCAAGCAGCGCCGGTTGTTCGATCTCCGAGATGCCGGCCGTGGCCTGCAACTTCGCGGGTCTTGAACCCTCCGTTTGGGTCTCCGTTTCGGTGGGCCGGAGGTACCACCATGCGAACCACACCGCCACGATCGTCGGCGACCCGCTACCCCTGCCACCAATAGGAGCGCTGGCAGGTAGGGATGCGTAGTGACGGGCTCTCCCGTGCGTCGCGTCGGAGGGTACTCAGACGGCTCGGCCGCAACACTTCCTGTACTCAACTGCTCGTTCGAGCCGCCCTGCCCCGACGCCATGCGTCGGCAGCCCCGAGCAGGATCTCACCTTGATCGTCCGGATACTGCTCCACCTCGGCCTCAAGGGCTGCAGCCTCGTCAGCCACGCTCATCGACACGGTGCTCACCGTACTGAATGCCATGGCATCGGGCAGGGAGGGCCAGGGGCGTCAGGAGCGGTATACATCCCTCCGATGAGCAATGTCCACAACGGTCACGGTGTGGTTGTCGTCGTCGATGCGGTAGATGATCCGGTAGGTGCCTCGCCGGGCGCTGAACCAATCCGACAACGGCGGCAGCAAGCGCTTCCCGACCCGGTAGGGCTCTCGCACCAACGGCCCGGTCATGAACTCGTACGCGGCCACCGCGACGGCCTCCGGCAACCATTCGGCGAGTGCTCGACGGACGGTCGGCGTGGTGCGGAGCGTGTACGGATCTTCCGGCGGCCGGGGGCTCACGCGGCCGAGGCGCGACGGGCGCGAATGGTCTCCGCAAGCTGGTCGGCGGACACCTCTTCACCTCGGGCCAGTTCCGCGTCGGAGTCGGCCAGCCGCCGCAGGGTGCCCGCATCCCCGAGAATCGCGACGGTTTCCTCGAGCCGCTCCAGGTCCTCCACCGAAACCAGCACGGCGGACGGCCGGCCGTGCACCGTGACCGTCACCCGCTCGTGGTGGTCGTGTACCCGCCCCACCAGCTCAGAAAGCCGAGTCTTCACTTCCCCCAACGGCAGTGTCGTCATGGTCACAAGTATGACCAAAAAGCTGCCAGGACGTCCACCATTACGTCAGACGACACGCCAATGGTCCGCGTGGTGACCACCTGTCACCACGAAACAGCAGGGCAGAAGGTTCGGTGGACCGGATGTGGCACAACCCGAACCGCATTCACGCTGTTCAGGGGCCCATCGTGACACTGCCAGCCGTACGCCGACGCCGGTCCTGACCGGCTCGCCGCCGGTCAGCCCGACGCAGCGTCGCCGGACTGATCCGATCCGCAAACGGCATCGGCGCTGCGACCCCGATCACCCGACCACCACTCATGGATCATGACGGCCAGGGCAGTGACCGCCTGCTCCCGATCCTCCGCCAACATCGACGCCGTCCTCGACTCTCGCACCACCACGATCGACGTACGACGCTTCGTCCCCGCCATGCTCAGAACAACGAAGGCCCCGGCCGCACGGGAATGAGACCCTCCGCCGACGCCGCCAACCACACCAACTCGCAGACTTCCTGTCGGCACGGATGCACTGTCATGCCGATGAGCGGATGTCGGGTGCACAGCCGAAGCGCCGAGGATCTTCGGCTGTGCGGCACGCTGGCCGCCAGCAAATGGCTATTGTGAGGTTGCTGGTTGTGACCGTTTCACCGGTCGGTAGGCGAGTGGTCTGACGAGGCTGATCGAACCATGATCCCCGCACGAGCACCTGTGGGCGAATGCCGGATCACCCCACGGTCCATCTCCAGGACAGGTTCTTGGCCTGCTGATGCCGGTGCTCGCGCGTGGGGTGAGGTCAGCCGCGGATGACCTCGAACAGGCTGGCGAAACTGTCTTTCCCGTGGCCGGCTGCGATGCCCTGGTTGGTCAGTGACTTGATGAGTGCGGGAAGGGTGGTATCGATGCCGGAGGCCCGTGCGGCTTCGATGAGGTGGTCCATGAGTGGGGCGTCCAGTTCGAGCCATTCCTCGTCGCCCGGGTAGTGCCGATCATCGATCTGCTGTGCGTAGTCGGTGATCACCTCTGTGACGGTGGCGGCCAGCCAGCGGGTCAGGAGAGGCGCCACGGTGGTGGCAGGGACCTGGGCGGTGCCGAGAAGCGCGGCGGTCTGCAAGAAGCCGATCAGGGTGGTCCAGGCGAGGTTGAGCATCGCCACGTCGTAGAGGGCGGCGGTGCCAGGGGCCGCGCCAAGGTAGGTGGCGGCGCCCAGGTGCCTGAGCGATGCCTCGTGACGCTCGAACACCTCGTGCGAGCCGCTGTAGACCAGCACCGTCTCCGGCCTGCCGACATGCTCGGGATGGGCCATCAACGCACCGTCGAGGTAGTGGCCGCCCCGGGCGTCCATCCAAGCGGCGACCTGCTCGGCCTGGGCACTCGTTCCCGATGTCAGGTTGACCACGTCGGCGGAGGTGACATACGGGTCTGCTAGGCGAAGGATGCGCTGGACGCTGTCGTAGTCGTCGACGCAGACGAGGATCAGGGATGCGGCGGTGAAGGCCGCCTGCAACGAGTCGGCCCGGGACACGTCCTCGGCAGGCGGCGCCTCGGACAGGGTGCCGGCCTCGTCCCACACTGTGACGGCACCACCAGCCGCCGCCAGGGCGCGGGCCAGTGCCGCGCCTCGCGGGCTTAGCCCTAACACCGTCACCCGGGCGCCCGTTCGCTGGTTCATGAAGTCCTCCACTGTTCATGGGACCCGCGTGGCCGCGTGATCTGTGTGCTAAAGCTAGACCTTGACATCGATGTGAGAGTCAAGTGGAGAGTGTCGTGCGTATCGGGGAATTGGCTCGACGAACCGGCGTCAACCAACGGCTGTTGCGCTACTACGAGGAGCAGGGCCTACTGCGGCCAGTTCGGCGACCGAGCGGATACCGCGAGTACGGCAACGCCGACGTGGAACAGGTGCGACGCATCCGCACCCTGCTCGCCGCCGGGCTCAACACCACCACCATCGCCGACGTGCTGCCCTGTACGGCCGACACCGGCAACGGCCTGGCCGCGGCATGTCCCGACCTCTTGACCGACCTGCGCCGTGAACGCGACCGGATCAGCAGTTCCATCGCCGAGCTGCGCACCGCCCGGACGATGCTCGACGCCATCATCGAGGCCACCTCACGCTGAGGCCACACGCCGCCCAACCGAGCCAACATCGAAGCCCTCGCAAGATCCACGACGGCATCCACGGCTGGCTCTGTCCACCGCTGCTGAAGTTCCTGCCGGCCGGAGGCTGGACCACCCACAGCGCCTGCCCGACGACCAACCGGCCGCTCGCAGCCCAGCTACGCGCCGTCGTATCGGGCGATCCATCCCAGTCGCTGCGGTCACGGCGAGACGGCCCAGAAAGCTAACCGACAACAAGCCGCCCTCCGCAAACACATCCTCATTTGCCGCAGGCAGGGCGTGGTAGCGCTGATCCGTCCAGCGCTGTCAGTAACCGTCGATCATGAGCGCGCGTCCGGAGTGCAAGGACGTTCGGACGTGCGAAAGTAGTCTCCTGGTCGCCGTACCCGGCCCGCGCCGATATCGGGATCGCCATTCACAGGCGGCCACACGTACCTGTACCGTGTGGCAGAATCTGTTTCATGGCGTCCCCGATTATGATCGATGCTGCGGGCAATGAGTTGCTGGAGTTCAGGACGGGAGCCGAGGGCAGTTTGGAACTCCTCGAGGCTGACATCCCGTTGACGCTGGCGTTGGTGGTAGCTCGATACAACGGCAAGACCCTGCTTGTGCTGAATAGATCGCGAAAGGAGTGGGAACTACCGGGCGGCATGGTTGAGCCAGGTGAGACACCCAGGGAAGCGGCGGTCCGAGAATTCGTTGAAGAGACCGGCCAGACCGTTCCGGTCATTTCATTCGTGGGCGCAGCCAAGTTCCGGCTGATGCCTGACCGACGCTTGGAGTATTCCGCCGTCTATGTTTGCGGCCTCGTCGGCCGCATACCATTCGTCCCCAACGACGAGATCGCCGACGTCCGGTGGTGGGACGGGACGGAAATCTCCGCTCTGGCGGCTCTCGACGCTGAAATCTGTCGGCTGGTGCAGTGCGGTGAGCACTGCCAGCCGCCGCAGAGCGCTCCGCGCTGATCTGCCCCAGTGCGTGCGGCGGGCTGGCCAACGGAAGAGTCACATCGTGTGACGCCGTGACGTCCTCGGCACCTTCGGGTTGTCGACAGAGTTATTGAGGCCCGGTCGGGCCGTACGTGGTCATAGATCCACGACACGGAGCGTGCTCAGTCCTGTGGCACGAAGAACGTTGGCATGGTCTCCTCGATCTTGGCGGTGAGTTCATCAATGATTGCGGTGGGCCAGCCGAAGTAGGACGTTGTGTAGGTGAGGGCGTTGTAGAACGCGGCGATTGCTGCCCTCGCCGCGTTCTCAGCGGAACCCAAGCCAACACGAAGGTAGGCCACCTGGTGGCCTGTCACTGGGTCTTCAGCCCATTCGCGTCGTTGGCGGGCAGGGTAGAGGGTCGGGTGAGTCATGTTGGACAGAAAGCCGTAGATTCCGGTCCCCGCACGACCGTCGATTGTCCCGCCGTAGCTCTGGGTCAGTTCGTACATCCAGAGAACGACAGCTTCCAGGTTGGGTAGGGTCTGTCCGTTCAAGGTCCGGTTCCCCAAGGCCGCTGTGGTCGTGCCGGGAAAGCGAGCGATGATCTCACCCTTCAGCGCCGTGTAATGCTGGTCGGCCAGCAGGTGACTTGGGTGCGTCTTGGCGCGCATCCGACCGGCGTTCTTCTTCGCCTCTTCCGCGCTCACGAGCTCCTCAAGGTAGGCGCGGGCAAGCCTGTTCTCGGACGATTCGTTGGGGTCTTCGCCGAGTACCCACACAGCGTGTGCACAGTTCTCGATGGTTGAACGGATGAGCGGTGGCGTCGGGAAGATGACCTCACAGCTCGCATAAAGGCTCGCGAGTCCGCCGAGGTGGCCGCTCGCTGTGAGTAGGTAGGTCTGCACGACCTCCGCGATTAGCCTATGCCCGGTCTCTCCTCGCGGCTCGGCGACTGCGGGGTCTGGCGAGGGAAGTTCCGCCGCAGCGTGTGCGGCGGGGGATCGCTGCGCCGGCGTCCAATGGAAACGGTCGGCCGTCTCGAAGAAGGCATCACGGCAGGCGACGAACAGGCTTGCGATCTCGCCCAGTCGGAGGTACGGCAATGGCGAGGTCAACAGGCGCCGGCTGGTTCGCGGTACGCCGATCACCGGCACTACGTCGTTGCCGCGAGCCCGGCCGATCTGCGGGGCCGGTCCGCGGTATGGTCCGGCTTGATCGCTGGTTGAGCCTCCTACTTAAGTCGTAAGTCGAGTGTGGTCCTGCGCCAGATGGCGCGGCGGTGCTGCTGCAGCAGGCTCTCGGGTATGAACCAGAGCGATGCACCAGAGCAGACTCCTTCCCGGTCCTACCTGTCCCGGCCGGCTTTCCGCCTGCGGCGTCTCGGTGCCGCCCTGGCAACCGCGGTCGTCGTCGGGGCGGGCGTCGTCGGCTGCGGTGCCGGTGCCGCGCAGGAGCCGGCCCCGACGAGCGACACCCCGGCGGCAGCCGTCGAACCGGGCGTGCTGAACGCCAGCGACGTGAACGCCTGGCTCGACGAGATGCTCCCGGCCGCGCTGGAAGCCAATGACATCGCCGGGGCAACGGTCGCCGTCGTCAACGACGGTGGGACCGTCACCACCCGGGGGTACGGCCACGTCGACACCGGTGGCGAGGGCACCGAGCCGGTGCCGGTCGACCCCGAGCGGCACCTGTTCCGGATCGGGTCGGTGTCGAAGCTCGCCACCGCCACCGCCGCGATGCAACTCGTCCAGGACGGCAAGGTCAACCTCGACGCCGACATCGCCGGCTACCTCGACTTCACCATCCCCCGCAACTTCGACGAGCCGATCACCCTGCGGCACCTGCTGACCCACACCGCCGGGTTCGAGGAACGGATCGCCGGCCTCATCGGCAAGGAAGGCACCGAGGCCGTCCTACGCGACGCTCTGGTCACCGACCCGCCGGAGCAGATCTACCGGCCGGGCACCGTGCCGGCCTACTCCAACTACGGCAACTCGCTCGCCGGATACATCGTCGAACGGGTCAGTGGCATCCCGTTCGAGGAGTACGTCGACCGTAACGTCTTCGACCGCCTCGGCATGACATCGTCCTCATTCGCCCAGCCGCTCCCCGCCGACCTGGCAGGCCGCGTTTCGAACGGATACGACAACGCGTCGTCCCCCGCCGGGTACTTCGAGATCATCGGCACCCCGCCCGCCGGGTCGATGAGCGCCTCGGCCCCGGACATGGCCCGCTTCATGCTCGCCCACCTGGGCGAACCCGTCGGCGACACCCCGATCCTGGACAAGCCGACGCTCGACCTGATGCACCAGCCAGCGCTCGACGCCACCACGCTCGGCACCCTCGCCGGTGCACCCCGGATGACCCTCGGGTTCTTCGACGAGAGCCGCAACGGCCACCGGATCATCGGCCACGGCGGCGACACCCTCTACTTCCACACCCACCTACAGATCTACCCGGACGAGGGCGCCGGCCTGTTCATCTCGCTCAACAGCACCGGTACGTCGGGGCTGGCCAACCACAAGCTGCGACAGGAGCTGACGAAAGCCTTCGCCGACCGTTACTTCCCGGCGGTGCCCGGCGCGGCGGCGAACAACGTGTCGGCGACCGAACTGGCCGCTCCGACCACCGACGCCTCGGGCACGGCCGAGCGGGCCGCGATGGCCGCCGGCACCTACGAGAGCTCCCGCGCGATCGAGAGCAACTTCCTGACCGTGATCGGCCTGTCCGGGCGTACCACGGTGAGCGTCCGCGATGACGGCCGGCTGCTGCTCGAACCGCGTCCGATGTCCGATACCGCCGCCGTCTACGAAGAGATCGAACCCTGGGTCTGGCGCGAGGTGGGCGGCCAGGAGACGATCGCGATGCGAGCCGTCGACGGCCGGGTCGACGCGATCGTTTTCGACTCCGCGTTCGCCCTGGTGCCCGTCGATACCGCACGCAGCACCTATCTGGCCATCCCGGTGATCGTCGGCTCGGTGGTCATCCTCCTGCTCACCGTCCTGGCCTGGCCGATCGGGGCGATCGGTCGCCGGCTGCGGCGGCGGGCACCGCGTGATCGAGCTGGACGCACCGCGCGCATCCTCAGCCGCGTCGCAGTCGGCTGCGCCCTGCTCGCGGTCGGCGGCTGGGTGGGAAGCCTGATGCTCATCATGGGCCTGGAGGATCTCTCCACCGTCTCGATGCGGAGCGTGCAGGTGGCCCAGCTGATCGGCCTGCTCGGGGTGATCCCCGCAGCGGTCCGGCTGGTGGACGACGTCCGCCGGCGGGTCGGCTGGTCGCGGACCGCCGGCAGCGCGCTGGTCCTGCTGGCCCTCGCCGGTACGGGATGGTTCGCCGTCGAGTTCATGCTGCTCTCGCCGAACATCTCCTACTGACGGTTTCGACCGATCCCTTCCCGACCCACCCCTCCCCGATCCGTCTCGATCTGCTAGCAGAGGATGCTGACACGGTGAACGATCACATCGAGGACGGCCCGGTCACCGCCGAGCCAATTGGTCCGGCGGACCAGCCCCGGCTGACGAAGCGGGTGGACGTACTGCTCGCCAACCTCGGGGTGACCGGGCGGTTCGCCCGGGACTGTCTGCTCGCGGCCGTCGTCGCCGGGCTGACGTTCACATTGATGGCGGCTCTGTTCCGGGGCGCGACGTCACCGGGCGAAATCGTGGTAGACCCGGTGCGGGCCTGGCTGCTCGTCGCCCTCGGGGTCGGGCAGGCGCTGCTGCTCTGCCTGCGCCGGGTCCGCCCGCTGCTCTGCCTCGCCGGCATCGTCGGCCTTCAGGTCGCCATGATCACCCTGTCCCCACCAGACGCGACGATCCGGGCATTCGCACCGTTTATCGTCGCGTACACCATCGGGGTTCTGCTGCCGGCCCGGACGGCGTTCGTGCTGGTCGGCGCGGCGGTGGCGATCGAGGCGACAGCGGCGTTCGGCACCGCCGCCGTCACGACGCCGGACCTTCTGCTGTCGGCTGTCGGCCCTGCCGGGTCGAGCGCACTGTCCAATCTCGCTGCGGTCCTCGTCGGCAACTACGTGGCGACCCGCCGACGCTACACGCAGCTGCTACGCCTGCAGGCCGCCGAGGCGGTCCGGGCCCAGCAGGCGAAGGTGCAGGCCGCGCTCGGCGCGGAACGCACCCAGATGGCTCGGGAACTGCACGATGTCGCCGCCCACCACCTGTCCGGCATGGTGGTGCAGGCGGCGGCGGTCCACCGGCTGATCGACCGGGACCCGGACGCGGCGAAGGCCGGCGTGGCCTGGATCCGGTCCCAGGGCAAGGAAACCCTGAACAACCTGCGGCTGGTGGTCGGGGTGCTGCGCGGCACCCCGGCCGACAGCAGCGGCGGCGGCGACACACCTGGCCACCATGGCGAAGGAAGCGCTCCGGTGCCAGGCTTGGCCGTGCTCGACGACCTGGTCCGGACCGCTCGGGACCTGGGCACACCGGTCGAGTTCGTGGGTGAAGGGCCGCCACGTCCGGTGCCGCCGATCGCCGACGTCGCTCTCTATCGGATGGTGCAGGAGTCGCTGTCCAATGCGCGGCAGCACGCGCCGGGCGCCCCGGTGCTGATCACGCTGCGCTACCTGCCGCGAGAGGTGTCGCTGGCGGTGGTGAACGATCCGCCAGCGCGGCGTCCCGAACCTGCGGCGCGCACCAGCAGCGGAGTCGGGCTGATCGGCATGCGGGAACGGGCGCAGTTGATCGGCGCACGTTTCGCGGCCGGGCCGACGACCGAAGGCGGCTGGTCCGTCACAGCGACGCTGACATCAAAGGGAGGGGACCCGTCGTGACCGGTGCTGGGAATGGGGCCGAGACTGGCGCTGGGACGATCCGAGTGATGCTGGTCGACGACCAGGCGGTGGTGCGGGCCGGTTTCCGGGTGCTCCTGGCGCAGGCGGACGACATCGAGGTGGTGGCGGAGGCGTCCAGCGGATCGTCAGCGGTGGCGGTGGCGGCCCGGCTGCGCCCCGACGTCATCTGCATGGATGTCCGGATGCCCGGCGGCGACGGGCTCACCGCGACCCGCGAGATCCTCGCCGGCTCGCCCGAGTCGCCGCCAGCCATCCTGGTGGTGACCACGTTCGACCTCGACGAGTACGTCTTCGGCGCACTCGAATCCGGGGCCAGTGGCTTCATCCTCAAGGACTGCGAGCCGGAGGACCTGATCGACGCGATCCGTCGGCTGGCGAACGGGTACGGTCTCGTCGACCAGGTCGTGACCCGCCGGGTGATCTCGGAGTTCGCCCGTCGGCGACCGGCAGCACCGCCCGCGTCCGCGGCGGCGCACCAGCTCACCCCGCGCGAAGCCGAGATCGTACGATTGCTCGCCAAAGGGCTGTCCAACAACGAAATCGCCGACGAGCTCTTCATCGAGACCAGCACGGTCAAGTCACACCTCGGGCGGGCGATGACCAAGATCGGCGTACGGGACCGGGTGCAGACCGTGGTGTGGGCGTACCAGAACGGGTTGGCCCCGAGCTGACAGTCGGTCGAGGACGGGGAGGGTGACGCCGGCGTGCAGGTAGAACTTGTAGATCGCGTCGCGCAACTCCCGGGCAACCCGCGCGGTCGCCGGCAAGACCCCGGCCAAACGCAACCGGTACGTACGCCGGACCGGCGCGGCGAAGGATGTCAGCCGTGCGCTGGAGGCCAAGGACCGGGCGCTGGCCGGGATCAAGGTCCACATCACCAACCTCCCGGACCCCGACCCCGAGCAAGTCATCGCCGCCTCCAGCCGGTCGGGCCGATCTGGGAAGGCGGTGACCACGGCGAAGCCGACGTCCTGGCCTCCCGCTACCGACGCAGCCCGCAACTCGCCGACGGACTCGGCGCCCGGACCGTCGCCTTCCCCGCGATCGCCACCGGCGTGTGTGGCTTCCCTCCCGACCAGGCCGCCCGGATCGCCGTGGCAACGCTCAAGGCCATACCAACAGCGGTTCAACGGGTACGACTCGTCGCATTCGACGAGGACACCCGGGAACGCCCGCAAGCGGCAGCGACTGACACCTCCGCAACTGCCACGACCGAACGGCCTTGCTCTGATCGGGGCCGGATCGAGTTTCGACGTCGAGGTGTCGATTTCGCGGCTCGCCGTTCGTCTTACTGCGAATCTCGTACCGACGAGGAGGTAGCGATGAAGTACGTCATGCTCATCTACCAAGGCCCGGCGCTCGAACGGCAGTCCGCGCTTACCGAGGTGGAGCAGAAGCAGGTCTACGCCGACTACCAGGGGATCAACCAGGCACCGGGTGTTACCACCGTGCCGCCGCTGGGACTCGCCGAGAACGCGACCACCGTGCGGGTCGAAGGAGGCAAGATCCTGACGACCGATGGCCCGTTCGTCGGGATGAAGGAGGCCGTGGGTGGCCTGTTCATCCTTGAGGCCGACGACATCGACGCGGCCATCGAGGTGGCCGCCCGCGTCCCGGCGGCACGCTATGGCGGAGCCGTCGAGATCCGGCCCTCGGAAGTGTATTGGTAACGGCACTCGACGAGATCTTCCGCGACGAGTGGGGGCGCGTCCTGGCCACCCTCATCGGCGTCCTCGGCGACTTCGACCTCGCCGAGGACGCCGCGCAGGAGGCGTTCGTCATCGCCGCCGATCATTGGCCACGCGACGGCGTGCCAACCAACCCGCGCGCCTGGCTGGTCCGCACGGCGCGTAACCGCGCTACCGACCGCATCCGCCGTGACCGTGCCTTCGCCGCCAGGCTCGGCCTGCTCGTCGCTGCCCAGGAGGTCGAGATGCCCGTGGACACCACCACCTTTCCCGACGAACGCCTGGAACTCATCTTCACCTGCTGTCACCCGGCGCTCGGCATCGAGGCGCAGGTCGCGCTTACGCTGCGTACCCTCGGGGGCTTGACCACCGACGAGATCGCCCGCGCCCTGCTCGTCCCGGAGCGCACCATGGCGCAGCGTTTGGTGCGGGCCAAACGTAAGATCAAGGCGGCGGGGATCCCGTTCCGGGTCCCGCCGGATCACCTGCTCCGCGAGCGTCTCGACGCCGTACTCGCCGTCGTGTATCTGATCTTCAATGAGGGTTACGGCGGTCGCGACGAGCTCGCGGCCGAGGCGATCTGGCTGGGACGTGCACTGACCGAACTGCTTCCCGACGACCCCGAGGTTCGCGGGCTCCTGGCGATGATGCTCTTGCACGACTCTCGCCGCGAGACGAGGTTCAACGACGGCGAATTGGTGCTGCTCGAAGATCAAGATCCGTCACGGTGGAACACCACGCAGATCGCCCAGGGACGTGCCGGACTCAACCAGGCGATCGCTTTGGGCGGTCGCGGGCCCTACGTCCTCCAGGCCGCGATCGCCTCGCTGCACGCCGAGACGCCGTGCGACTGGGCGCAGATCGCCGCCCTGTACGGCGAGCTCACCCGCCTGACCGCCTCGCCGGTCGTCGAGCTGAACCGCGCCATCGCCGTCGCCGAGACCGAAGGACCACAGGCCGGTCTGCGTATCGTCGACGAACTCGGTCTGGAGGACTTCCGCTACCTGCACTCAACTAGGGCCGAGCTGCTGCGACGGCACGGGCGCACCGATGAGGCGCGCGACGCCTATCGACGTGCGAGGGAACTCACCGAGGACGGAGCCGAACGGCGCTTCCTCGAACGCCGGCTAACGGAACTTGCCAACGGAACAGGTCCCGGTAGCGACCCGGCAGCACCGGATTGAGTCCTGACCAGGGTCCTGGCACCTAGCGCCAGTTGCCGGCCAGCCCTACGGCCCTCCCGAGTGACCGGCGACATCGCCGCACCTGTGCCGGTGCGGCGTCGGATGCACACTCTTGTCACCGAACACCCCGTGCCTCCTGGCCGGCCGTGCCCAGGATCCCGCGCCGGACCGAGCTCGCTTCCGGCCTCCGCTTCGACGTGGTGGGCCCTGAACGATCGGGCCTTGGTGCGACTGCTGAACATTCGGTCATAGTGGACGCCCTGTGCGCCCGCCCGCGCGTATACCGTGACGGGCAAGCATAGGCAGGTATCAATTGCAGGGGGGGCGTCGACATGGCGTTATCAAAACGGGTGGCCCTTGCGGCATCCTGGCTGGTAGCGGGAGTGGGCGCGCTGACCGCCCTCGCCATGATCTCTGTGGTGCCCGGTAGCGCCTCGGCGGACACCGTGGCAGGTGGATGCCGGGCGACGGCGCGTACCGACTCGCATTGGGGCAATGGTCCGACGAGCGGCGCGGTCGTCGTCGTCACGGTCACCAACACCGCGACGACGCCCGCGACGACCTGGTCGGTGACGTGGACGCTGGCGGACGGCCAACGGGTCGTCAACGCGTGGAACGCCACGGTCAGCACGTCGGGCCAGACGGTGACCGCGGTCAACCTCGCATGGAACGGCAGGCTGGCTCCGGGTGCCTCCACGACGTTCGGGATGCAGCTGGCCGGCTCGAGCTCGGCACCGGCGTTGAGCTGCAGTAACAATGCCGTGTCACCGCCCTCCTCGCCGCCAGTCTCCAGCTCGCCGCCGGGGCCTGAGGACGTCAGGGTCACCGAGGCCGACACCCGCACCGCAGTGACCCTGGTCCTCGGGCAGACGCTCGGCGTGTCCCTGCCGTCGAGCTACCTACCGTTGACGTCCACCAGCCCGGCGTTGACCCTCGTGTCGAGCAGCGGCGGATACCCCACCGGTCAGCCGCTGACCGCGCTGTTCCGGGCGGTCGGTACCGGTTCGCTCGACCTGTCCACGGTGAGCGACGACCCGTGCTTCCACACGACGCCACCGTGTGCGAGACCGGTCCTGCAGTGGACGGTTCACGTCAACGTCGTCCCCGCGTCGCCGGCCGGAGACGTCAACCTAACCCAGGCCGCGAACCGGACCACGGTCAATCTGGTCGTCGGGCAGACACTCGGCGTGTCGCTACCCGCGAACTACCGGCCGTTCACGTCCGTGAACCCTGCGTTGACCCTCGTGTGGACCACCGGTGGTTACCCCACCGGGCAGCCGCTCAGGGTGCTGTTCCGGGCGGTCGGGGGCGCCTCGTTCGACCTTTACACGCAGACCGACACGGCGTGCAACCACGACCCCACCCCGTGCCCCGGCCCATACCAGCCGTGGACGGTACGCATAAACACCCTCTACCCGCCGCCGTCCCGCTGACCGGGCCACAACGACAAGTCGATCACCATGCACCTCGCCGCCACGCGCGCGCCGGCACCGGCGATGATCGTCAGGTATCGGCGCACTCAGGGGAGGCGAATGCCGGGCCTGCGATTGACGCGCCGGCCACAACGGGCGCATGACTCCTACGTCCTGGCGTACTCGCCGTGGCCGCCACCGCTGCCACATCAGCCCGCCGCCGACGCCGTGGACGTACCGAGCTTGGCCGTGTGGGCCGTGGATGTCCAAGCCGCACTGACCCTCCTGGGACGGATCCACGACAGCCGGCACGTCGGACTTCCACACCCGGATCGGCGCTACGCGAGGCTCACCGACCTGGACTCCGCAGGCGCCGACCTCGATCGGGCCGCGATGCTCGACTGCGGCATGACCGGTCGGAGACCCGTACCAACCCCGGCCGGATCCGGGAGCGGGCGTCCCCCGAGAACAGTCGGCCTCGAGGACGTCGCGTCCCGCCTTGGTGGCGACCCCGACGATCTCGAAGTGCTTGACCTGTCCGAAGCCTACGAGATCGGCCCGAACGACGGATGGGTCCTGCATCTCGATCAGGTAGGCCCTGCTGTCACCATTTTCGAAGACAACGGCTTCCAGGGAGCCCGCCCGGAGGTGCTGCGAGCGTTCAGCGTCGACGCGGAGGTTCGCAGTGCCTGGTGGAACGTCAACGCGGTGACACGGTTCAGCTTTGCCACGCAGGGCGAGCTCATCACCGCGATGGAAGCTGGCTGGACACGCGGAGGCGTCAGACCCGACGCGCTCGACGCCGAGCTTGCTGATCGCTACGGCGCCATGCGTACTCCCAGTCTGTGGGTGGCAGGAATGCTCGCTGCGGTCGAGCGCCGTACCGGTATCCGTCTTGATCGCGACCAGCGTGCTGAGGTGTCGTAGCCGCGGACTAGGACGTGTCCTGCCGACCTGTGAGTGGGGGTTGATCGTTGACGATGTGCCGGTGGTACGTCGTGGTGAGTTGACCGATGAGGCGTGGGTGGTGATCGCGCCGCTGCTTCCCGAGTCGGGCGGTTCGAGGGGCGGTGGCGGGATCATCGGCAGGTCATCAATGGGATTCTGTGGAAGCTGTGTACGGGCGCGCCGTGGCGTGACCTGCCGGAACGCTTCGGGCCGTGGAAGACCTGCCATGAGCGCCTGCGGCGGTGGACCGCTGACGGCACGTGGGATCGGATCCTGGCCGCGGTGCAGGTCCATGACGACGGCACACCGGTGCAGTGGACGATCAGTATCGACTCGTCGATCGTGCGGACGCACCAGCATGCCGGCGCCCGCAAAAAAGGGGCTCCGCAACAAGTCCGGCGACGCCTGGTGCGCGAGATGGCGAGGCCATCGGCCGATCCCGTGGAGGGCTGAGCACGAAGATCCACCTCGCGGTCGACGGACGCGGCCGACCGTTGTCGCTCCTGCTCACCCCCGGTCAGGCCGGCGACAATCCCCAGCTCCTGACGTTGCTCGACGCGATCCGCGTCAACGAGCCCGGACCCGGACGACCCCGCAAGCGCCCCGAGGTGCTCATCGCCGACAAGGGCTACGCGCTTGACTCGACGCGTCGAGCCCTGCGGCAGCGAGGAATCCGGCACGTCATCCCCGAACGCAGCGACCAGGTCCGCCCGCCGGGCAGCCAAAGGCAGCACCGGCGGACGACCACCAGCCTTCGACAAGGCGATCTACAAGAAGCGCAACGTCGTAGAACGCTGCTTCAACCGGCTCAAACAGTGGCGTGACCTGGCCACCCGCTACGCCAAACGCGCATCCCCTTACCGCGCGAGCCTCATCCTGATCGCTGCCGTCATCTGGCTTCCATGATCGACAGGACAGACCCTAGGCAGTCGCGGCCGGGGCGTACTCGGGCTCGCGACCCTCGCTCGCATCCGTGGCGTTGTTGGCGTCCGCTGTGGAGCGCCGCACTACCAGCGCCAGCCCGGCGATGACGATGGCGGCCGCGGCCAGCTCCGTCACGCCGACGGGCTCATCCAGCAGCAGCCACGCCGCGCTGAGCCCGAAGACAGGCACCAGGAGGCTGAACGGCGCCACTCTCGCGATCGAGTACTGGGCGATCAGCCGGTTCCAGATGCCGAAGCCGACGAGGGTCGACACGTACGCGATGTACGCCACGGCTAGCAGTCCGCGCCCCGACAGGCCGGTGATCGCATCGAGCACCGCCTGTCCGCCGTCGACCACGCCGGCCAGGCCGAGCAGCGGTAACGGCGGTACCAGGCTCGACCAGACCAGCAGCGAGAGCGGTCGCGTCTCGCCGCTGGCCCGCATGACTAGGTTTGCCGTGGCCCAGCTGGCCGCCGCGAACAGCGTCAGCGCGAAGCCGATCACCGTAGCGTGGCCGCCGCTGCCGATTGCCAGCACCCCGATCCCGACCGATCCGACCAGTACGCCGGCCACCTGCGCCCGCGCCGGCCGCTCGCCGAGCACTGCCGCAGCCAGCAGCACCGACATGAGCGCCTGCGCCTGCAGCACCAGCGAGGCCAGACCGGCGGACATGCCGGCTGCGAGCGCCGTGAACAGTGCGCCGAACTTCAGGACGCCGAGCACCAGCCCGTAGGCGATCACGTAGCGGAGCCGGGCGCTGGGGCGCGGCACCAGGAAGACCAGCGGCACCGCCGCCGCGACGAAGCGCAGCGCGGTCAGCACGAGCGGCGGCAGGTCGCGCAGGCCCAGCTCGATGGCGACGAAGTTGACGCCCCAGATAGCGGCGACGAGCAGGGCGAGAAGTCGGTGTGATGCTTTCATACCGGCTACGCTGCCCGAGGCAACGCTTAAGGACCAGTTCAACGTTCTTCATCGCTGATGTAGCGTGGCTACATGAATCTTGACGTACGCCGGCTCCGCGTGCTGCACGAGGTTGCGCTGCGCGGCAGCGTCACCGCCGCCGCCGCGGCGCTGCACGTCACTCCGTCGGCGGTCTCCCAGCAGCTCGTTCAGCTGTCCCGAGAGGCCGGGCACGAACTGGTCGAGCGGGCCGGGCGCGGGATCGTCCTCACCCCTGCCGGCCAGGTGCTGGCCAGCCACGCGAAGGACGTGCTGGGCGCGGTGGAGCAGGCGGTGGCCGGGCTCGCCGCGCTCCGCCACGGCGTCAGCGGTACGGTGCGGGTCGGCGCGTTCGCGTCCGCAGCCGGCGCGCTGGTGGCCCCCTCCGCCGCACGCCTGCGGGCGAAGCACCCAAAACTAGACGTGCGGGTGATCGAGGCCGAAGACCAGCAGAGCCGCCTCGACCTACGCTCCGGCACCCTCGATGTAGTGGTGCTGCAGGAGTACGACCACGTGCCCGCGCCGCTGGTCAATGACCTGGACCGGCATCCGGTCACCACCGACCCGATGCACCTGATCACCCCGGTCGCGTGGCGCCGTCGCACCGGCCGGCTGAGCGAGCTGAGCGACGTGCCATGGATCGCCAGCGCCGAGCACACGCCGTGTCTACGGTCCACATTGCACGCTTGCCGGCTCGCCGGCTTCGAGCCGGACATCAGGCACCGTGCCGTCGACTTCGCGCTCACGCTGGACCTCGTCGCGGCCGGGCTGGGCGCCGCGCTGGTGCCGGAGTTGGCACTGCGCCACGTGCCAGCCGGGGTGCACGTGGAGCCACTGGTCGAGCCGGTCACCGAGCGGCGCATCTTCGCAGTCACCCGCGCCCTCGGTGGCACGCCGCAACGGCCCGCGGTGGACGCCCTCCTGGCGGAGCTGAGCGGCCCGACCGGCGTCCCCAGTGGACAGCTTGCGCCGATCATCGCCTGATGTACGTGCTTTGACCCCCGATCGACGAGCATTCGGCCATGATCGGGGCAACGGACGTTGCCGTCAGTCCGCGCGCACGTCAAGCCCGAGGTCGGTGGCGATGACCAGGAAGTTCAAGCAACACGGGAAGCGAACTCTTCACATCGTCAATGTCGCCGACCGCAGTGCCTAGGCTGATCGTCAGCGAGGAAACATCCTGGTCATCGACTTGTACAGGTCCTCGACAATACGGGCAGCCATCAGGCACGGGCGGTCTCTGGCGTGACTTCATCTCCCGCCATTTGGTCACCGGCGGTTGAGCCGTCGAGTCGGCCCCAGCTCATGATCACGTGTACGGATCTGCCGCAGACAAGGCGCGCTGTCAGCTCAGCCAGGTGATCGGCAGCCCATCAACGCAGCCGTCCACCAGCGTCGGCGGACCGCCAGGCAGCGCCACCTCCGGCACCGCTCACACGAGCAGGGCCCACCGAGGGCGTACCTGATCCGGCCGATCACCGCGGCCCTCGGGGCGCTCGGCCGTCACGCACGACGACGGCCGCACCCACCAGACGCCCACGATCCACCAGGTCACGGCGCGTTCGCAAAGGGGGTTCGTGTACCGCCACATCCGCTCTCACGTCTGGCCCAGCTCAGGAGCTATGGGTGGGGCGGGCGGGACTCGAACCCGCGACCGAGGGATTATGAGTCCCCTGCTCTAACCGGCTGAGCTACCGCCCCGAAACGCCGCGCCGGATCTTATCCCGCTCGGCGATCAGCAGCCAGCACCGTGCCGGCCGGTGCCCACGCCTGCACCAGCACGATGGGCTACAGGAATATAACAGCGTGCTCGGGTACGACTGTCAGCCGGCGCGCAGCTCGTCCAGCACCGCGCCGGCGGCTCGCCATCCGCTGGCGAGGGCGCCCTGGATCGATGGGCTGTCCCGGTGGTCACCGGCCACGAACAGGCCCTCTCCCAACGACACGGGCTTGCGTAGCCGTCCCTGCGGTGGCGGTGCGGCGGGCAGCGCCTGGGGCACGGCCACGGTGGTGAGGTGGGTCCAGTCGGCGGTGGATCGGCCGTACAGCCGGGTCAACTCGGCCCGGATGGTCGGCTCGGGTGGGGCGGTCGGGCCGACCACCGAGGTGGCCACCAGGTGCCGGCCGGCGGGGGCGTAGGTCGCCGTGGCGTTGCTGAGCACCACCGTGTTCGCCACGATCTCGCGCCGGTCGCCGTCGACGAGCAGGATCGGCTCGGTGAGCGGCGGCTCGGGAGCGCTGTGGTAGTAGGTGGTGTAGCTGTGCATGCGTACCGTCGCCAGGGCCGGCAGCAGCGCGGGCGCCGCGGGTGGGTCGACGGCGACCACGACGGCCCGGCAGTGGATGTCGCCGGCCTGGGTGCGGACCCGGCCGGGCGCGACCTCCGCGACGGGGGTGTCCAGGTCGAGCAGGTCGGCGGGCAGCGGGTCGGCGATGGCCCGGGGCAGCGCGGCCATGCCCTCGGCGGGCAGGCCGATCCGGCCGCGGGCGAAGGAGCGCAACACCATCGCGAGTACGTGGCTGGACGTGGCCAACTCCCGGTCGATGAACACACCGGACAAAAATGGCCGCAGCAACTCCTCGATGATGGCGTCGGAGAGGCCCGCCCGGCGCAGTGCCGTCTCGGCGCTGGTCTCCGGCGCGGCGAGCAGCCGGGACACCGGCAGGGTGGCGCAGCCGGTCGCGAGCGCGGCGAAGCGGAGCCGGTCGAGCAGGGAGCCGACTCCGGCGAGCGCGGTGCCGGGGGCGCCGGTCGGCTCGCGCAGCGGGTTGACCAGCCGCAGCAGGTCGTCGCCTCGGCGCACCAGCACGCCGGAGGTGAAGTACCCGAGGTGCAGCCGGTCGGTGTCGAGCAACGTGCCGAGCTGCGGGTAGGCGGTGTTGAGCACCTGGAAGCCACGGTCGATGAGGTAGCCGTCGACGACGTCGGTGGCGACCCGGCCGCCGAGCCGGCCGCTGGCCTCCAGCAGCCGCCAGGGCACGCCGGCGCGGTGCAGCCGGCGGGCGGCGGCGAGGCCGGCCAGGCCGCCGCCGACGATGACCACGTCCGTCTCAGCCAGCATCGCGCGCCTCCCGCTCACCGTTCGCCCGGGACAACCGGCCCGGCCACCAGATCTTCGGCCCGATGTCGTACGCGAGCGCGGGCACCAGCAACGACCGGACGATGATCGTGTCGATCAGTACCCCGATCGCGACCGCCGTACCCAGCTCGACGAGCAACACCAGTGGCAGCACGGCGAGGGCGGAGAAGGTCGCGGCGAGCACGATGCCGGCAGAGGTGATCACTCCGCCGGTGACGGCGAGGCCGGCGAGCACACCGGCGCGGGTGCCGCGCTTGACCGACTCCTCCCGCACCCGGCTGGTCAGGAAGATGTTGTAGTCGATGCCGAGGGCGACCAGGAAGACGAACGCGAACAGCGGAAACGACGAGTCCACCCCGGGAAAGTCGAACACGTGGCGGAACAGCAGCGCGCAGAGGCCGAGGGTCGCCGCGAAGCTGAGCAGCACGGTGCCGATCAGCAGCAAAGGGGCGAGCAGCGCGCGCAACAGCAGGGCCAGGATGACCGCGATGACCACCAGCACCACCGGGATGATGACGTTCTGGTCGCGCTTCGCGGCGTCGGAGGTGTCCACGTTGATCGCGGTGAAGCCGCCGACCACCGCGTCCGCGCCAGCCACCCGGTGTACGGCGACACGCAGCTCCCGGATGGTCCGCTCGGCGCCGTCGCTGTCGGGCGGGTCGGCCAGGGTCGCCTCCAGTTGCACCCGCCCGTCGACGACCTTGGGTGGGGCGTTCTCCTCGGGTGGGCCGGTCTGCGGGCCGGCGGTGAAAGGGCGGACGGCGGCGACGCCGGGCACGCCCTGCGCCACCTGGGCGACCTGTTGGGCCGTCTGTTGGGTGGTGAAGATGGTGGCCGGGCTGCCCGTGCCGGCGGGGAAGTGTCGGGCGATCACCTCCTGGCCATCCACCGAGTCGGTGCGCTGGGTGAACAGGTCGGACTGCCCGAGCGTGGTGGCACCGAGCTGGGTGAGGCCCAGCGTGAGGGCGGCCAGCACGACGGCGGTGCTCAGCCAGATCGGTCGGGCGTGCCGGGCCACGAACCCGGCGACGCGGCTCCAGATGCCGTGCTCGGCGCGCGGGTCGGCCTGGTCGGCTCGAGGCCGTCGCGGCCAGAACGCCCACCGGCCGCCCAGCAACAGCAGGGCGGGCAGGAAGGTCAGCATCACCAGCAGGGTGGCGGCGATGCCGATGGCGGCGACCGGGCCGAGCGCCCGGTTGGAGTTGAGGCTGGACAGCAGCAGGCAGAGCAGGCTGACGATGACAGTGCCGCCGGAGGCGATGATGGCGGGCGCGGCGCCCCTCCAGGCCGTCCGCATGGCGTCCCACGGTCGGTCGTGGCGGTGCAGCTCCTCCCGGTAGCGGGCGATCAGCAGCAGCGCGTAGTCGGTGCCCGCCCCGAAGACGAGCACGGTGAGGATGCCCTGCGCCTGCCCGTTGAGCTTGACCACGTCCGCGTCGGCGAGCAGGTAAACGAAGACCGAGGCCAGGGCGTACGACATGCCGGCGGCGAGCAGCGGGAAGATCCAGAGCACCGGGCTGCGGTAGACCACCAGCAGGATGACGAGCACCACCACCAGGGTGACAAGCAGCAGTGGCCCGTCGATGGCGGAGAACACCTTGATCAGGTCGGCGAGCAGGCCGGCGGGTCCGGAGACGTCCACGGTGAGCCCGTCCCGGTCACCGCCGGTGATGTCGCGGAGCCGTTCGACTACCGCTTCGATCTCCTCCCCCTCGGCGTCGTCCACCGGCACGACGACCTGGAGGGCCTGGCCGTCCTCGCTCGGGATGGGCGGCGGCAGCGGGGTGAGCACGCCGGGCACCTGGGCGAACCGGGCGGCGTCGGCGCTGACCCGCTGCCGGTCCGCGTCGGTGATCCCGGCCGGCCGCTCGTAGACGACAAGCGCCGGGATGGTCTGCCGGTCGACGAAGTCGTCGGTGAGGTCCTGGGCGCGGGTCGCCTCGGCGTTGGTGGGCAGGAACGCCGCGTTGTCGTTGGTGGCGACCTCGCTGAGGCGCCCGGCGTACGGGCCGGCCACGCCGCCGATCACCAGCCAGGCCAGCACGACCGCCACCGCGATCAGCGTGGCCCGGCCGCCCCGTCCCGACATCCGCACTCCCCCCATGGATCGACGCGGTGGAGTTTGCGTCAACGCCGACCATCCTGCCGGCCCAGCAGGTCGGAAGGACCGAAACCGGAATCCCAACGGCGTCGATCAAGGAGTTGTGGTGGTGGACGAAAGGCTCAATCACCACTCAACCCGGCACCACAACTCCATGATCGACCGGGGCGGGGGGCGGGAGGGGGTACGAGAACGCCCGTCGGCCGGGGGCCGACGGGCGTTGGGTGGAGAAGCTCCCCCGATTGGACTCGAACCAATAACCTGCCGGTTAACAGCCGGCTGCTCTGCCAATTGAGCTACAGGGGATCGTGCACCGCCCGGCCCCGGATCATGCTGGTGCCGTGCGACGGGAAAAGAATACAGGACATCCCCCGGTGGTGGTCCAGTGGGTTCCGCCCCGCACGCCGCTGATCGAGGTGCCCAGGCCAGCGCCCGCAACGCATCGACAATTAGGGTAAATCGTCATCCCGGCACAAGTATGCGTGAGCGGGGAGCAGGATGGGTAGTTAGCTGCGGACAGAGGACGCAGGCGCGAACAGGTCGCCTTCCGACGGGGCAACTCGCCGAGGCGACGGCGCGTCAGGTACGGAAGGAGCCGCCATGCGCGGAAAGATCATGTTTCTTGGCGGGCTGGCTGCGGGATTCGTCCTGGGCGCCCGTGCCGGCCGGGAAAAGTACGAGGAGCTCGTGGTCAAGGGCCGCAAGGTGCTCGACCACCCGACCGTCCAGGAGGCGGCCGGGGTCGCGCAGGCCCAAGCCAACAAGCTCTACAGCGAGGGCAAGGACAAGCTCGGCCAGACCAAACTGGCCGAGAAGCTGGGCACTGGCAACGGCAGCACCGGCAAGCAGGAGCTGACCGCCGCCGACGACGCGTTCGCCGGCACGCCCGCTACCGTGGGCGCCAAGGCGGGCACCAGCACGGTCGGCACGACCTCCGGGTCGCCGTCGGCCACCAACACCCCCCGCACCAAGCCGTCCGGCTCGGGCACGAACGCCAGCACGCTCTGACCAATCGCACGTCGACGGGCCGGTCGCCGCAGGGCGACCGGCCCGTGGTCTGTCCGGAGTCCGGTCAGTCCTTGCTGCTGAACGCCGCGTCGAAGGCCGCGCTCGGGGCGTCGAAGGCGAGCCGGCGGACGAACTGCAACGCCTCCGGGGCGCCGAGCAGCCGGTCCATCCCGGCGTCTTCCCACTCGACCGAGATCGGGCCGGTGTAGCCGATCGCGTTCAGCGCGCGGAAGCAGTCCTCCCAGGGCACGTCGCCGTGCCCGGTGGAGACGAAGTCCCACCCGCGGCGCAGGTCGGCCCAGGGCAGGTGCGAGGCGAGCCGGCCACGCCGGCCATCCCCGGTACGGACCTTGGCGTCCTTGCAGTCCACGTGGTAGATCCGGTCGGCGAAGTCGAAGATGAAGTTCACCGGGTCCAGCTCCTGCCAGACGAAGTGCGACGGGTCCCAGTTCAACCCGAACGCGGGCCGGTTGCCGATCGCCTCCAGCGTCCGCTTCGTCGTCCAGTAGTCGTACGCGATCTCGCTGGGGTGCACCTCGTGCGCGAACCGCACCCCCACCTCGTCGAACACGTCGAGGATCGGGTTCCACCGGTCGGCGAAGTCCTGGTAGCCGCGCTCGATCATCGACGGCGGCACCGGCGGGAACATCGCCAGGGTGTGCCAGATCGACGACCCGGTGAAGCCGACGACGGTCTTCACGCCGAGCTTCGCCGCCGCCCGCGCGGTGTCCTTGATCTCCTCGGCGGCCCGCTGGCGAACCCCCTCGGGCTCCCCGTCGCCCCAGATGCGGCCGGGCAGGATGTCCTGGTGCCGCTCGTCGATCGGGTGGTCGCAGACCGCCTGACCGACCAGGTGGTTGGAGATCGTGAAGACCTCGAGGTTGTGCTTTGCGAGAGTCTCCCGCTTGCGCTCGACGTACGAGTCGTCGGCGAGCGCCTTGTCGACCTCGAAGTGGTCGCCCCAGCAGGCGATCTCCAGGCCGTCGTAGCCCCACTCGGAGGCGAGCCGGCAGACCTCCTCGAAAGGCAGATCGGCCCACTGGCCGGTGAAGAGCGTGATGGGTCGCGCCATTGTTCTACTCCCCTGTTGTCATGGGGGATTCCAGGTGCGGACCGGGGCGAGGGTGACCGGGCGTACGCGGCGCCGGACGGTCACCGGCGGGTGCGGAACACACCTGAGCCCGGCGGGTTGCGCCTCCCACCGGGTCACCGGCCACCAACACGGTCGCCGCCCCCACCCTATTTCCGTGGCACCCCATTGCGAAAGCCCTGCGGCTCGATCATCATTCGGCCACCTCCTCGGGCGCCGGCAGGGCGGCCCGCACGGTGAAGCCACCACCGGCACGCGGGCCGGCGGACAGCGTGCCTCCGAGGCGTTCGGTGCGCCTGCGTACCCCGAGCAGACCCCGCCCGGCGTCGGAGCTGCCGCCGCCGGACGGCAGGGGGCCGGCACCCTCGTCGCGGACCTCGATGGTGATGCCCGTGGCGTCGTAGCGCAGGCGGACCGCGACCGGCGCGCCCCGGGCGTGCCGGCAGGCGTTGGTCAACGATTCCTCGATGATCCGGTACGCCACCGCGTCGACCGGCCCCGGCAACGGCCGGGGCTGCCCGGCCAGGGTCCACCGCACCGGCTGGCCGGCGGCGAAGCCCTCCACGAGCGCGTCGAGGCGGGTCAGACTGCCCGTCGGATCGAACGGGTCGTCCAGCTCCTCCGGGCGCCGAAGCGCACCGTGCAGCCGATGCCCCTGCTCCAGCACCATCCCGCGCCACTGCGCGAACCGCCCCATGCAGGTCAAGGTACGGCAGTCCGCTGCGCGCCGGTCTCCCGCGTCACCAAACCCCCCGCCCTACCCACCCCTCCCGCCCCGGCGGGCCGGCGCGGCGCGGGTGGGACCGGCGCAGCGCGGGTGGGACCGGCGCAGCGCGGGTGGGACCGGCGCTTTGCGGCGTCGGCCCCACCCGTTCTAGCTGGTTAGGGCAGGGTCCACTTCTGGTTGGCCGCGCCGAGGCAGGTCCAGAGGTGTACGGCGGTGCCGTCCGCCGAGTTGTTGCCGGAGACGTCGAGGCACTTGCCCGACGACGGGTTGCGCAGGCTGCTGTCGGAGGACTGGGCCGCCCAGTTCTGCGCGCCGCTGCCGTTGCAGGTCCAGAGCTGGATCTTGGTGCCGTTGGCGGTGGCAGCACCGTTGACGTCCAGGCACTTGCCGAGCGCCCTGATGGTCGAGCCGGACACGGTCCAGGTCTGCGCCGTGCCGCCGTTGCAGGTGTAGAGCTGGATCTGGGTGCCGTCGGCGCTGCCGCCGCCGCGCACGTCCAGGCACTTGCCCGCCAGGCCCTTGATCGGGCCGACGCCGGGGGTGCCACTGCCGCCCTTGACCAGGGTGAAGTCGTCCAGGTCGAAGAGCCCCGTGCCGCTGCCGGTGAAGGTGAGGTAGAGGTTCTGGGTGCCGGACGGGACGTTGGCGAGCGTGGTGGTGACGTTGGCGTACGTCGACCAGCTGCCGGTGTTGGGCACCGCGACGGTGCCGAGCACCGGGCCGGTGGCGGAGCCGGTGCGCACCTGGATGCTGCCGCCCGCGCCACCGGAGACGACCCGGGCCGTGAACGAGGTGACCCCGGTCAGGTTGACCCCGTTGTACGCGGCCCAGTCGCCCGGCTCGATGTAGCCGAGGGTCTGCCCACCGTTGGCGCCCTCCTTGGCGAACGCGGAGACGCCGTTGGCCGAGGTGAACGACTCGGCCTGGATCGTGCCGGTGGGCGTCGGGGTGGTGCCCAGTTCCTTGATCCGGATGTTGCGGAACGCGACGTCGTCACCGTTGCCGTGGTTCTGGATGCCGATGTGGCCGGCGAGCGAACGGACCGGGTCGGTGTTGGTGAAGTCGTTGATCTTCACTCCGTTGAGGAAGACCTGGAGCCGCTCGCCCTCGACCAGCAGCTCGTAGGCGTTCCACTCCCCCGGCGCGTTCAGCGCCGCGTCCCGGGCCGCGGTGTCGGCGGCCTTGTACGTGTAGACCGCGCCGGTGGTGCGGTCGACCGCGTCGGTGGCGTCGATCTGGACCTCGTAGCCGTTGTTGATCGCCGACTGCGGGTCACTCGACGGCGGGAAGCCGATGAAGATGCCGGAGTTGTCGTCCCCGGCCAGCTTCCAGTCCAGCTTGAGCGAGTAGTTGGTGAACTGCTTGGCGTTGTACCAGAACAACCCCATGCCGCCCACCGAGGTCAGGGTGGCGTCGGAGTTGGTGAAGTTGCCCGGGCCGGCCTGTGACCAGCCGGTCGTCGAGCCGTTGTAGAGCGGGGTGTACCCGGTCTCCGGACGGCAGTCGGCCTTGCTCCGACCGGAGGCGTACCGGATGCCACCGAGCAGGTGGGTCCGGAACGCCGGCTCGGCGTACGACGCCTGGGTGTGCCCGGCCCCGGTGTAGAAGGACCGGCCGCCGTTGTAGCTCTTGCACCAGCTCAACGGGTGGTCGGCGCCCATGCCGCCGCCGGAGTACGACGACTCGTCGAGCGTGGCGAGCACGTGGGCGGTGGAGCGGGCGTTGGTCCGGTAGTTGTACCACTCGTCGGTGCGGGTCCAGGTCTGCGGCAGGTGACCGGTCGCGGCGTGCGCCCGGTCCTCCACCTTGACGTTGGCCTGCTGGATCGCCGGGTGCGAGGCGAACCACGCGCCCACCAGGTTGCCGTAGAACGGCCAGTCGTACTCGGTGTCGGAGGCCGCGTGCACGCCGACGTAACCGCGGCCGGAGGCGATGTACGACTCGAAGGCGGTCTGCTGGCTGGCGTCGAGCACGTCGCCTGTGGTGTTGAGGAAGACGACCGCCTCGTACTGGGCGAGGTTGGCGGTGGTGAACGCGGTCGCGTCCTCGGTGGCGGTGACGGTGAAGTTGTTCGCCGCGCCCAGGTCGCGAATGGTCTGGATGCCGACCGGGATCGCGTCGTGCCGGAAACCGGCGGTCTTGGAGAAGACCAGCACGTCGTACGGGGCGTCGGCGGCGCTGGCCGGGCTTGCCGGGGTGGTGCAGGCGATGACGGCGAGTGCCGCCAGGGCCGCACCGAGGACGGGTCGCAGGCGTCTGCGCATATCGCTCTCCTAACTGTGGTTAGGAAGGGCCCCCTGCCCAACCGTAGGGGGTGACAGGGGGCCCCACCACTCAGCTCAGGGCAGGATCCACTTTTGGTTGGCCGCGCCGAGGCAGGTCCAGAGGTGGACCGCCGTGTTGTCGGCGGAGGTGTTGCCGGAAACGTCGAGGCACTTGCTCGACGCCGCGTTGCGTAGCGTGCCGTCGGCCTGCGCGGCCCAGTTCTGCGCGCCGGTGCCGTTGCAGGTGTAGAGCTGGATCTTGGTGCCGTCGGCGGTACCGGCGCCGGCGACGTCCAGGCACTTACCCAACGACTTGATCGTGGAGTTCGGCGTGACCGCCCAGGTCTGGGCCGCACTGCCGTTGCAGGTGTAGATCTGGATCTGCGTGCCGTCGGCGGTGGCGGCGTTGCGGACGTCCAGGCACTTGCCACCCAGACCCTTGATCGGGCCGCTCCCGCTGGTGGCGGCGCCGGTGACGAACGTGAACGCGTCCAGGTCGTAGAGCGCACCGGTGCCGGACCCGGCGAAGGTCAGGTACAGCGTGGTCGTACCCGTCGGGGGGTTGGTGATCGTGCCGGTCACGGTGGCGAACGTTTCCCAGCCGCCGGTCACCGGGACCGTGGCCGAGCCGAGCACCGTGCCGGTGGCCGAGCCGGCCCGGACCTGGAGGGTGCCACCGGCACCCGCCGAGGAGACCCGGGCGGTGAACGAGGTCACGTTGCCCAGCCGGTACGGCTGGAACGCGATCCAGTCACCGTTGTTGATGTCGCCGACGGTCTTGCCGCCCTCGGCCGTGGCCTTGCTGAACACGTTGATCCCGGACGAGGTGCCGTAGAACTCGGCCTGCCGGTGCCGCGGCGGCAGCGTGTGCTGGGTGTGGGTGGTCAGCCCGCCGGCGTCGGTGTACTCGGCGTCGAAGATCGCGAAGATGTTCGCCGCGTCGTCGTGCTCACCGTCGACCGGGATGGTGATCGAGCCGGAGCACCCGGTCTTCGAGGTGATCTGGTGCCCGTGCTGGTCGTGGCCGAGCACGTAGGTCATCTTGACCTTCGTGCAGTCGATCGTGCCGTCCTCCGGGTCGGTGACCGTGATGCTGTACGGCACCGTGTCGCCGAAGCTGAACAGCTGGCCGTTGCCGGGGTTGTTGATGGTGACCGTGGGCGCGGTGTTGCCGACGCTGATCCGCACGCTGCTGCTGCCGGTGGCGCCCTGCGGGTCCCGCACCGTCAGCGTGGCGGTGTAGGTGCCGTTGGTGGTGTACGTCTTCGTCGGGTTGGCGGCGGTCGAGGTGGTCCCGTCGCCGAAGGCCCACGAGTACGTCAGCGCGCCGCCCTCGGGGTCGGACGAGCCCGCTGAGGAGAAGGTCACCGCGAGCGGTGCCGCACCGGAGGTCCGGTTGGCGCCGGCCACGGCCGTCGGTGCCCGGTTGCCGCTGCCGACGTAGTCGAAGCGGTAGAGCGCCGAGTTGGCGTCGCCGTTGAAGTAGCCGGTGCCGTAGTCGAGCACGTAGTACGCGCCGTCCGGGCCGAACGCGGAGTCCATCACCTGCTTGCCGACCCAGGGGAACGTGTCGATGGTGCCCCGGGAGCCGTCGGAGTTGACGTGGATCGGCTTGATCCAGCCCCGGCCGAACTCGGTGGCGAAGAACTGCCCGTCGAAGGACTGCGGGAACTTGGTGGTGGAGGTCGACGAGGCGTTGTAGCGGTAGACCGGGCCACCCATCGGCGACTCGGAGCCGCCGCCGAACTCGGTCGGGGTGCCGGCGTCGCCGGCGTACCGGATCCAGGCCGGCTGGGCCGGCGGCAGGGTGGTCAGGCCGGTGTTGCGGAACGAGTTGTTGGTGGGCCCGCTGGCGCAGTTGTACTTCGCACCGCCGGTGTTGGCGGCGAAGTCCCACTCGTTGTACGTCTCGGTGGAGGTGTTGGTGCCGGTGCAGTACGGCCAGCCGAAGTTGCCCGGTGCGGCGACCCGGTTGAACTCCACCTGACCGGACGGCCCGCGGGTGGAGCTGGTGGTGCCGGCGTCCGGCCCGTAGTCACCGACGTAGACGACCCCGGTGGCCTTGTCCACGCTGATCCGGAACGGGTTGCGGAACCCCATCGCGTAGATCTCCGGCCGGGTCCTGGCCGTGCCGGGCGCGAACAGGTTGCCCGACGGGATGGAGTACGAGCCGTTGGCGTTCACCTTGATCCGCAGGATCTTGCCGCGCAGGTCGTTGGTGTTGCCGGCGCTGCGTTGCGCGTCGTACGCCGGGTTGCGGTTGGTCCGCTCGTCCAGCGGCGAGTAGCCGGCGGACTCGAACGGGTTGGTGTCGTCACCGGTGGACAGGTACAGGTTGCCGGCGGCGTCGAAGTCGATGTCCCCGCCGACGTGGCAGCACAGGCCCCGGTCGGCCGGCACGTCGAGCACGTCGACCTTGCTCGACTGGTTGATCGTGAAGTCGGCGTTGAGGGTGAACCGGGAGAGGCGGTTCACACCCTGCCAGGCGGAGAAGTCGGTGCCGGTGGCCGGCGCGTCACCGCCGGGGGTGGACAGCGGCGGCGCGTAGTAGAGGAAGATCTGCCGGTTGCTGGCGAAGTTGGGGTCGACCCCGACGCCCTGCAAGCCCTCCTCGTCGTGGTTGTAGACCGACAGGGTGCCGATCACGGAGGTGGTGCCGCTCGCGTCGGTGCGGCGCAGGGTGCCGTTGCGGGCGGTGTGCAGGACGGAGCGGTCCGGCAGCACGGCCAGCGACATCGGTTCGCCCATGTCGGTCACGCCGCGGGCGAGTTCGACCTGCTGGAAGTCGGTGGCGACGATCGTGTGCGCCTGTGCGGGAGCCGAACCGGCGGCCAGCGCGACAGTGCCGGCGGTGACCGCCAGCAGCAGCGCCGAACCAGCGGAGGACCATCGTCGAGAGCGTTGGTGTGGTGCGTCCTTCATGGACATGTGTGCTGCCCCTTCCTGACGAGTGACTGCCAGGCGGGCGCGCGCCGTCGCGCCGGATGCCGTAGCGGTGATGGTGGGGGTCGATGGGTTACCGCGCCGCCGGTTCACCTCGACGAAACATTGTCGTGTTGGTCACGACACTAAGTTGCGGGTGTCGATGTGTCCATACCTTCCGGCGGTACAGCGCCAACTTTCGTCGATCTGATCGAAAGTTGGCGATCACGCCCGGCGGTCGATCGCCTGTCCGGCCAGGGCAACAAGCGCCGCACGCGCCTCGTCAGCCACCATCGCGTTCTGGAGAGCACCGAGCGCGGTCTCGGTCCGGACGCGGATCATCTGCTCGATCCGCTCCAGGGCACCTGTCGTCTCGATGATCCCGCGCAGCTCCGCCGCGCCTTCGGCGTCCAGCGCCGGATTGCCGAACAACTCCCGCAGCCGGACGGTCTGCGACCGGTCGGCGGCACTGCGCGCCAGCGCCATCATCACCGTGGGCTTGCCCTCACGCAGGTCGTCCAGGACCGACTTGCCGGTGATCGCAGGGTCGCCGAAGACGCCCAGCACGTCGTCGCGGAGTTGGAAGGCGTCACCCAACGGGTCACCGAACTCGCCGAGCGCGGCGATCAGGTCCGGCTCCGCGCCGGCCAGGGCCGCCCCGATCTGCAGCGGCCGGGTCACCGTGTAGCGGGCGGCCTTCATCCGGATCACGGTGAGCGCGCTGGCCACCGAGCCGTCACCCACACCCGAGACCAGGTCCAGGTATTCTCCCGCGATCACCTCGGTGCGCATCAGCGCGAAGACGCCGTACCCCCGGTGCACCTGTTCGGTGCTCAGCCCACACTCGTGGAACATCTGGTCCGACCAGGCGGCGCAGAGATCCCCGCAGAGCAGGGCGGTGTTGCGCCCGTACGCCTCCGGGTCGCCGCGCCACGCCGAGCGGGCGTGCAGGTCGGCGAAGAGCCGGTGCACCGACGGCTCACCCCGACGGCGGTCGCTGCCATCCAGGATGTCGTCGTGGATCAGCGCGAACGCGTGGAACAGCTCCAGCGCCGCCGCGGCCACCACGATCGGGGTGCCGTCGGGCGCCCCCGCGCCGCGCCAGCCCCAGTAGCAGAACAGCGGGCGGAGCCGCTTGCCGCCGGCCAGCACGAACCGTTGCAACGCGGTGAACACGCCGCGGGGCGCGCCGTCGGGCCAGTCCGGGCCCTGCCGTTCGAGGAACCCGGCCAACTCGGCGTCGAAGCGCGCCCGCAGCCCGCTGGCGTCGGCGGGCGCGACGGTCAGGGTCACGACCCCTCCCCCGGCCCGCCGTCACGCAGCCCGGCCAGCTCCAGCAACAGCGCCTTGACCTCGGTGGCCGCGATCTTGTCCCGGGCGGCCGTCGGGTCGGAGCAGAGCAGCACCGGGGCGTCCGCCGGGTCGCTGGGCAGCCGCCCGTGCGAGCCCTTCACCGCCCGCGCGCCGGCATCCAGGCCGACGGCACTCATCAAGTACCGCATGCCGAGCTTCTTGCGGGCCAGGGCCACCCCGGCGCGGGCCTTCGCGGCACCGGGATTGGCCGGGTCGAAGAACAGCTCGGCCGGGTCGTACCCCGGCTTGCGGTGGATCTCCACCAGCCGGGCGAAGTCCGGTGCCCGGTCGTCGTCGAGCCAGTAGTAGTACGTGAACCAGGCGTCCGGCTCGGCCACCAACACCAGCTCACCGGCGCGCGGATGGTCCAGACCGTGTGCGGCCTTGCCCTCGGCGTCGAGCACCTCGGCCACCCCGGGCAGGCTGGCACAGAGCTTCGCCACCGCCGGCACGTCGGCCGGGTCCTTGACGTAGACGTGCGCGATCTGGTGGTCGGCGACCGCGAACGCCTTCGACGTCCACGGGTCGAGGTATTCCATGCCGGCCTGGGTGTGCACCCGCAGCAGCCCCTCGGCGCGCAGCAGCCGGTTGACGTCCACCGGCCGGGACACGTCGGTGATGCCGTACTCGGACAGCACCACCACTGTGGCGTCCCGGGCGCGGGCGGCGTCCAGCAGCGGCCCGAGCACCGTGTCCAGCTCGGCTGCCGCGGCGGCGGCCTGGGCCGACGACGGGCCGAAGCGTTGCAGGTCGTAGTCGAGGTGGGGGACGTAGACCAGGGTGAGGTCGGGTGACACGTCGGCCAGGATCTGCTCGGCCGCCTGGCAGATCCACCGCGACGACGGCAACCCGGCCGTCGGCCCCCAGTAGGTGAACAGCGGGAACGTGCCCAGCCGCCCGGTGAGCGCGTCGTGCAGCTCCGGTGGGTCGGTGTAGCAGTCCGGTTCCTTGCGCCCGTCGGCGTAGTAGACCGGGCGGGGCGTCACCGTCCAGTTGACGTCCGCGCCCATGGCGTACCACCAGCAGACGTTGGCCACGGTGTAGCCCGGCTCGGCCCGACGGGCGGCCTGCCACAGCTTGTCCCCGCCGACAAGCGCGTTGTGCTGCCGCCACAGCAACACCTCGCCCAGCTCCCGGAAATACCACCCGTTGCCGACGATCCCGTGCCCGCTGGGCGGCTCGCCGGTGAGGAAGGTGGACTGCACCGAGCAGGTCACCGCGGGCAGCACGGTGCCCAACTCGGCCCGGAAGCCGCCGTCGGCGACACCCCGCAGCCGGGGCATGTGCGCCAGTAGTCGGGGCGTCAACCCCACCACGTCGAGGACCACAAGTCGTCGGCTCATCGCGTCACCCCCATGCTCACGGTTCGGTCTGTGGTCAGGCCGAGGCCGACCAGTTCGTCTCGGGCGAAGGCCAGCTCCGCGGCGATGCCGGCGGCCAGCTCCGCGTCGGTGCCGGGCCGTCGTGCGGCCGGCAGCACCCCCCAGGTGTACGTCTCGACGTCGAGGTGGTCGCAGCCGGCGGTCGGGCCGTCGAAGAGCGCTCTCAGGGCCGCGCGGAGCACCGGCAGGGTCGACCCGAGCGGCTCCTCGGGTGGGGCGTGCAGCGGCACGTGGTAGTGCACCCGCCACGGGCCGGGCAGCTCCCGGTCCAGTGCCTCGTCCAGGTCGTCGGCCGCGTACGCCGGGTCGGCCGGGTCGGCCAGACCGGCGCACCCGGCGCCCCGGGTCTGGTGCAGGAAGCGCGGTTCCACCCAGCGGCGCAGCGCGTCGGCACCGCCGGCCGGGTCGGCCGCCTCGACGGCGGCGGAGACCTGCACCTTCACCACCGGCAGCCCGGCCGCGCGCAGACGCTCCAGCGCCTCGGCCGGCTCCTCCCAGGCGCACGCCAGGTGGGCCAGGTCGACGCAGACGCCCAACCGTTCGGTGTCCATTCCGGACAGCAGCTCGGCCGCCTGACCGGTGCTCTCCACCACGCAGCCGGGCTCCGGCTCGAAGGCGACCCGCACCTCGCGGCCGGTGTCCCGCTGGACCTCGGCCAGACCGGCGGCCAACTGGTCCAACCGGCCTCGGGCCGCGTCGGCCCGAGCGGTGTCCCACGGCTGCCGCCAGGCCAGCGGCAGGGTGGAGATCGAGCCCCGGGCGGCGTCGTCGGGCAGCAGGTCGGCGAGCACCCGGGCCAGGTCCAGGGTGTACGTCAGACGCTGCTCGGTGGTCCAGTCCGGGTGGTACACGTCCTGCTTGACCACCGGGGCCTGGAAGGCCGAGTACGGGAAACCGTTGAGGGTGACCACCTCCAGCCCGCGCGCGTCCAGCTCGGTGCGCAGCCGGCGGCGCAGCGCCGGGTCGGCGGCCAGCTCGGCGGCGACCGGGGCGGCCAGCCACAGGCCGAGCCCGAGCAGGTCACCGCCGAGCGTCTCGCGGACCGGCACGGCGTAGGTGTCCAGTTGACCGAGGATGCCGGCGAGGTCCTCGGCGGGGTGCACGTTCGTGCAGTAACTGAGGTGGACGGTGTCGCCACCGGCGTGTCGCAGCCGCATCAGCTGCCGCCGCGCAGGATCGAGTTGCCGGTCTGCGGGTCCACCTTGGCGGTGACGTCCAGGTCGCTGAGGTCGAGCCGCCCGGACTGCCCGTAGAACTCCACCGGGTTGCGCCACAGCACCCTGTCGACGTCGTCGTCACTGAAGCCGGCCAGCAGCATCGCCTCGCCGGTGGCCCGGGTCAGCAGCGGGTCGGAGCGCCCCCAGTCGGCCGCCGAGTTGACCAGCATCCGTTCGGTGCCGTACTCCCGCAGCAACTCCACCATCCGCGACGGGGTCATCTTGGTGTCCGGGTAGATGGAGAAACCCAACCAGCAGCCGCTGTCCCGGACCAGCTTGACGGTCACCTCGTTGAGGTGGTCGACCACCACGCGACCCGCGTCGATGCCGGATTCGGCGACCACGGCGAGGGTGCGTTCGCAGCCGCGCGCCTTGTCCCGGTGCGGGGTGTGCACGAGCGCCGGCAGGTCGTAGGCAACGGCGAGGGCGAGCTGCGCGGCGAACGCCTCGTCCTCCTCCGGCGTCATCGAGTCGTACCCGATCTCGCCGACCGCCACCACCGCGTCCTTGTCCAGGTAACGGGGCAGCAGGTCGAGCACCGGGCGGCAGCGCGGGTCGTTGGCCTCCTTGGGGTTCAGGGCCACGGTGGCGAAGTGCCGCACCCCGAACTGCCCGGCCCGAAACGGCTCCCAGCCGATCAGCGAGTCGAAGTAGTCGGTGAACGAGGCGGCGCTGGTGCGCGGCTGACCCAGCCAGAACGACGGCTCCACCACGGCGCGTACGCCGGCGGCGGCCATCCGTTCGTAGTCGTCGGTGGTGCGCGAGGTCATATGGATGTGCGGGTCGAAGATACGCATGTCACGCCTCCCGGGGCAGTGCGGCGGTGAGCCGGTCGAGCAGGTCGGTGGCGTCGGCGGGCAACTCCCGGCCGGCGGCGTTCCGCTCCGCGGCCAGCGCGGCCAACATCGCGGCCAACTCCCCGTCGGACCGGGTGTCCAGGTCGGCCACGGCGGCCAGGGGGACGCCGCTGAACACGCACTTGAGCACCGCCTGCCGCCAGGCGGCCGGGTCGAGGTGCCGGGCGTAGGGGCCGAGGGCCGCGGCGACCAGCCGGGTGTCGTTGGTGCGGATCGCGTCGTGCAGCAGCGGCACCCCGGCGGCGCCGATCGGCAGCAGGGGCAGGGCCCGCAGCACAGCTCGCCGCTCGGCCGCGTCCCCGTGCTGGTAGAGGCTTTCGGCGTACGTCGCGTGGTCGCCGGGCAGGCTGGTGAGCAGCAGCACCCGGGCCGCGTCGTCGGCGGTCCAGCCGGGGGCGTCGGGCAGCGCGGCCCGACCGCAACGTCGGCCGGCGGCGGGGAAGAGCCGGGTGATCGCGGTGGGCTCGGCCGTGACCCGGCGCAGCGCCGTGTCCAGCCAGTCGGGATCGGGTACGCCTCCCAGCGCGGCCCGCAGTGAATCCGGTGTCATCCCGTCTCCTCCCTCGTGCTGCTCCAGGTGCCCCCACCACCACCCTTTGCTCTGCACCTATATATGCGCCGGGGCCTCGTCGGCGGGTTTCGCCTCAGCAGGTGTCGCCGCGACGGGTGTCGCCGCAGCAGGTGCCGCTGGGGCGGATGTCGCCTCGGCGGGTGCAGAGCAAAGGGGTTTGGCAGGGTGGTAATCGGTGGACGTCGCGGCGGCGGCGCGCAGGAAATCGATCGACCGGGCGGCCACGTCCGGTGCGGCGTGCGAGTCGCGGGGCAACTCGACGGCGACCAGGCCCCGGTAGCCGGCCTCGGCCAGGGCGGCCAGCACCGGCGGGAAGTCGATCTCGCCGACGCCGAACTCCAGGTGCTCGTGCACGCCCCGGCGCATGTCGTCGATCTGCACGTTGACCAGGTGGTCGGCCACCTCGGCGACGCACTGCGGCACCGGCCAGGGCTCCAGGCACCGGCAGTGGCCAATGTCGAGGGTGATGCCGAAGCGGGCCGGGTCACCGAGGGCCGTGCGCAGCCGACGCCAGTCGGCGATGTCCTGCACCAGCATCCCCGGCTCCGGCTCGAAACCGAGGGTGACCTCGGCGGCGTCCGCCGCGTCGACCACTGTGGCGCAGCCGGCCACCAGCCGGTCCCAGGCGCACTGCGGTGACACCGTCTCGGGCCGGACACCGGCCCAGAACGAGACCGCCTCCGCGCCCAGGTCGGCGCCGATCCGGACGGCCCGGCGCAGGAACTCGATCCGCCGGGTCGGGTCGTCGTGCAGCAACGTCGGGGCGTGCTTGTGCCACGGGTCGAGCAGGTAGCGGGCCCCGGTCTCGATCACCACCGCCAGACCCAGCTCTTCCAACCGTCGGCCGAGGACGGCGACCCGGCGCGCGAGCCCCGGCGCGAACGGGTCCAGGTGGTCGTGGTCCAGGGTGAGCGCCACCCCGTCGTAGCCGAGGTCGGCGAGGACGGCCAGCGCGTCGTCGAGGCGGTGGTTGGCGAAACCGTTCGTGCCGTACCCGAGGCGCAGCGTCGTGCCGTCGGCCGTCGGCGGTGCGGATCGGGGCTGGGGAGCTGTCATGTCGGCGAGACTTTCCGGGCCAGGCGTCGACCCAGCGGCGCGGCGGCCGCGACGGCCAACCCCAGCAGGCCGGCGCCACCGCGCGCGGTCAGCGCCCCCTGGAGGGCGGGCAGGCCGGTGATCCCGGCGCCGACGGCGGCACGAACCCGCCCGGCCGACGGATCCCGGATCACCTCGGCCTGAGCCGCGCCGTAGCGGGCGGCGTACCACCCGGCCAGCACGGCGGGCAGCACGGCCGCGACCCCGACCGAGCGGGTACGACTCGCGCGCCCGCCGATCTCGTCGTCGGCACCGCCCTGGTCGGCGGCACTGGCGGCTGCCCGTCGGGCGTGCGGGAGGGCGGCGCTGGCGGCGACCAGCGCGGTGCCCGCGAGGGTGCGCATCGGCAGCGCCGCGTCGGCGCCACTGACCTCTCGGCGGGACAGCGCGGTGACCGTCCAGGTGTGCGCGGCGACGGTGACCGCCGCCGGCAACGCCCTGGTCACCCGGCCGCCGGACGCGCCGAGCAGCACATCCAGGCCACGACAGGCGGCCATCACGGCCGGACCGGCGGCGGTGTTCTTCGCCAGCAGGTCGTACCCCCAGATGGTGGCGGCCAGCGGCACGGCGAGCGCGGCGGCGCGGCGACCGCCCACGGCGGCGGCCAGGCCCACGCCGGCGGCCGTGAGGCCCGCCGCGAGGCCGACCGCGGCGGCCGGGGTGATCCGACCGCTGGGGATCGGCCGCTCGGGCCGCTCCACCGCGTCCAGGTCACGGTCGGCCCAGTCGTTGGCGGCCATGCCGGCCCAGTAGAGCAGCACCGAGGCGCCGGCCAGGGCGGGGGTACGTGGACCCAACGCGCCGGCCGCCGCCGCGCCGGCGACCACGTCACCGGGGACCGAGAGCGCGGCCGGCGCCCGGACCAGCTCGGCGAGGTCAGCCAGCGTGGTCATCGGCACCGCCCCCGCCGGTGTGCAGCAGCCGCGTGAAGTTGGTCAGCCGCGCCCACTGCTCACCCAGCGAGTGGCTGGGCGAGCCGAGCGGGTCCTTGAAGAAGAAGCCCAGCTCGGTCAGCGGCCCCACGTGCCCGGCGGCGTGCGCGGCGGCGGTGAGTCGGGCCAGGTCGAGCACCAGCGGCGCGGCCAACGCGGAGTCGCAGCCGTGCCAGGTGAACTCCATCCGCATGCTCGTACCGAGGAAGCCCGCGAACGTGATCAGATCCCAGGCCGTCTTGAAGTCGCCCAGCTCCTCGACGTACTCGATGCGGGTGCCGCCCTGCGGGACGTAACCCAGCGTCTCGCCGAGCACCCGCTGCTTGCTCTGCACCTTCGCGGCGTTCGCGGCCGGGTCGGCAAGGGTGGCGCCGTCGCCACCGCCGAGCAGGTTGAACCCGGACCAGGAGCGCACGTCCAGGTTGCGCATCGCGAACATCGGCGCGAGCACGGACTTGACCAGGGTCTCCCCGGTCTTGCCGTCGTGCCCGGCGTACGGCAGGCCGGCCTCGTCGGCGAGCGCGGCCAACGCGGGCAGCCGCAGCCCGGTGGACGGGGTGAAGTCGACGAACGAGCAGCCGGCCAGCAGCGCCGCGTACGCGTAGAGGGAGCTGGGTGGCAGCACCTCGTCCGGGCCGGTGAGCGCGGCGCGCAACGCGTCGGGGTCGGTGTGCCCGGGGTGCGGTGCTGCGGTGGCCTCGGTGGCGGAGACGTTGACGACCACCACCCGGTCCAGTCCGTGCCGCTCGCGGAAGCTGGTGAGGTCGCGGACCACGGCGTCGGCGCGATCGGCCTGGGTGGCCCCGACCGGTGCGGGGCGCAGCTCCTGCTCGACCGCGCCCAGCTCGTCCGGGAGGGCGGCAACCAGCCGCCAGGGGATGACGCCCGCGTCGGCCAGTGCCTCGGCCCGCTTGGTCAGCGGGGTGGTGGCCAGGTCGTGCCCACCGAAGACGAGGTCCGCGAAGGCCGGCAGGGCGGGGCCGCGCAGCTCAGGCAGCTCGGTGACGCAGCCGGTGGGCCCGGCCAGCCCGGCTCGCAACGCGAGCCCTCCGACGATGCTGGTGGTCGCGACGGAACCACGCGCTCCTATCAGCCAGACACCTGTTCGCATGGTGCTCCTTCCCCGTTCTCGAGGAATCGTCGGTACCGCTAAATATAGGAATATCAGAATAAGTTTCGGAAAGATATGGCCTTGTTTGGATGGCCCCGCCCGCCCGCCCCGCACCGGGACAGCACCGGTTTTCCGACGTCGGCGTCGGCGGCGACGACGCCGGACCGGTCCCCGGTACGGGTGCGGGCGGGCGGGGCTGGTAGGCAGGGTCGGGTCGGCGTCTCGACCCTGCCTCCCCCGCATCCGGTCTCCACCGGTGGTGGCGGTCCTCCGGTGCGGCCGGGGAATCCCGGTCCGGTCGCACCGGACGACCGTCCTGCTCGTGCGCCACCGGGCCGTACGGCCCGGCTGCACGCTCTCCGCCGCCGACCTCGTCCCGACCGCGGGGCGCAATCCGCGGTCGGTCCCTCGCCGGTCGGCGTCGGAAAGCCGGTCGGGCGATGACGGTGCGAACACCGCCATCGCGGATGGTCAGAGGTCAGGCGGCGGCTGTGACAAGCGCCGGTTCCACCTCGGCCCAGGAGGAGCCGAGCTCCGCCGAGCGGGCCACCGCGTCCAGCACCAGCTGGACCTGCAACGCGTCGGCGAAGGAGGGAGTCGGGTCGACGCCGGTGGCGACCGCCTCGATGAAGTCACGCATCTCGTGCGTGAACGAGTGCTCGTAGCCGATGATGTGGCCCGGCGGCCACCACGCCGACATGTACGGGTGCTCGCCCTCGGTCACCAGGATGCGGCTGAAACCCTGTTCCACGCTGGGCCGGGTGGCGTCGTAGAACTCCAGCTCGTTGAGCCGCTCCAGGTCGAAGACCACACTGCCCAGCGAGCCGTTGATCTCGACACGCAGCGCGTTCTTGCGACCGGTGGCGAACCGGCTCGCCTCGTACGTGGCCAGGGCGCCGCCGTCGAGCCGGGCCACGAAGACCGCGGCGTCGTCGACGGTGACTGGCCCGGTGGGCACCGAGCCGCCGTCCACAGTGGCCGCCAGACCGCTGGACTCGGCCGGCAACGGCCGCTCCTTGACGAAGGTCTCGGTGACCGCACTGACCCCGCTGATCCGCTGGCCGGTGACGAACTGGGTCAGATCGATGATGTGCGCACCGATGTCACCGAGCGCGCCGGAGCCCGCCCTGTCCTTTTGCAACCGCCAGACCAGCGGGAACTGCGGGTCCACGATCCAGTCCTGTAGGTACGTGGCACGGACGTGTCGAATCACCCCGAGTCGTCCGTCGGCGACCATCTGGCGCATCATCGTGACCGCGGGGACCCGGCGGTAGTTGAACCCGCACATCGACCGCACTCCGGCGGCCCGGGCGACGTCCGCCGCAGCGGTCATCGCCCGCGCCTCCGCCACCGTGTTGGCCAACGGCTTCTCGCACAGAACGTGCTTGCCGGCGGCCAGTGCGGCCAGAGCGATCTCGGCGTGACTGTCACCCGGGGTGCAGATATCGACGACGTCGATATCATCCCGGTTGATCAATTCACGCCAGTCCGTGGTGGACGCGTCCCAGCCGAGCCGATCGGCGGCATCTGCCACCTTCGTTGTGTCTCGACCGCAGATCAGCGCCATCCGGGCCCGCGCCGGCAGGTCGAAAACGCGGTTCACGGTGCGCCACGCCTGTGAGTGCGCGGCGCCCATGAACGCGTAGCCGACCATGCCGACCCGCAGTTCTTTGTCTGTCGTGGACAAGGTGGCCTCCCCTGGTATGTCAGAACCCGAGCTTGTCGTAGCTGCTCGCGTTCTCCTTGGTGATGGTCTCCGAGGCCAGGGTCACTTCCTTCGGAACCTGCAGCTCCGTCAGGTCGCCCAGGCCCCGACCCTGCGCGACGAGCCGCGCGAGCGAGATAGCCGACGAGGCCATCGACGGGTTGTAGGTGACAGTCGCCTTGAGCACCGTGTTGTCGGCCTTGATCGCGTCGATCGCGAGCTTGGAGCCGGCGCCGCCGACCATGAAGAACTCCGACCGGTTGGCCTGCTTGATGGCCGCGAGCACACCGATGCCCTGGTCGTCGTCGTGGTTCCAGATCGCGTCGATCTTCGGCAGCGCCTGGAGCAGCTGGGACGCCTCGCGCTGGCCGCTGTCCGAGGTGAACTCCGCCGAACGGCGGTTCTTCACGGTGAAGCCGTAGGTCGCCAGGGCGGCCTTGAAGCCATTGCTGCGCTCGACGGTCAGCGGGATCTCCAGACCGGCGATCTCACCGATGACCGGGTTGGCGACACCCTTGTCCTTGAGCATCTTGCCGATGAAGTGCCCGGCCGAGACGCCCATGCCGTAGTTGTCACCCTTGATCACCAGCCGGGAGGCCAGCGCGTCGGGGAACGCCCGGTCGAGGTTCACGATCGGGATGCCCGCCTGCATCGCCTGGAGGGCAACGGCGTTGACCTCCTTGCCGTCGTGCGGCAGCACGACGATGATGTCCGGCTTCTGGGCGATCAGCGTGCCGAGCGTGGAGCGCTGGGCCTCCGAGTTCGACCCGCCGTCGACCTCCTTGAACTCCACGTCCGAGTAGGCCGCGGCCTGCGCCTTGGCGTTGGCGTGGATGGCGCCCATCCAGCCGTGGTCGGCGGCCGGGGCGGAGAAGCCGATGACGACCTTCTTGCCCGGGGCGTTGTTGCCTTCGGCGTTGCCGGCGGCCTTGGTCTGGGTGCTGGCCGCCGGGGTCTCGTTGCTGGTGCAGGCGGTGAGCAGGGTGGCGGCGCCAACTGCGGCTCCACCGAAGAGCAACCGGCGGCGCGACAGGTCGCGACTGTGCTGGGTCATGAACGACCTCCTGGGGGCGGAATTTCAGTTGATAAGGGTGTGCGGGGCCCGGCCGCCGTCGAATTTCTCGACGTGGCCCGGGACATCGGTGCGGTGCGTCAGGTTGCGGTGGTGACCCTGTTCCGCGCGAGGAGCCGAGTGACGGACTTGAACTGGAACTGCTGGATCAGGACGGCGGCGACGATGATGCCGCCCTTGACCATGTTCTGCGCCTCGATGGAGAGGCCGTTGATGGCGAAGAGGTTCGTGATCGTGGCGAAGATGATGACGCCGAGCAGCGAGCCGACGATCGTGCCCCGACCACCGCTGAGCAGCGTCCCACCGATGATCGCCGCGGCGATCGCGTCCAACTCGTACAGGTTGGCCATCGCCGCCTGCGCCGAGGTGGCCTGCGAGGTGAGCATGATGGCCGCGATGCCGCAGCACAGACCGGAGAGCGCGTAGAGCAGCATGGTGTGCCGCCGGACGTTGATGCCGGCCAGCCGGGCCGCCTCCGGGTTGCCGCCCACGGCGATGGTCCGCCGGCCGAAGGTCGTCCGGTTGAGCAGGATCCACCCGGCCACCACCACCGCGCCCAGGATGTAGACGAGGATCGGAATCCCGAGAACCTTGCGCGCCGCGATGTCGTTGATGAAGGTGCTGCTCGACACCTGGGTCTGCTTGTTGGAGATCGACGCCGCCAGCCCGCGAGCCGCCACCAGCATCGCGAGCGTCGCGATGAAGGGAACCAACCGCCCGTACGAGATGAGCACGCCGTTGACCAGGCCGACGCAGATGCCGACCACCAGCGCGGCGAAGATCATGCCGCCGGCGCCGTAGCTCTGGGTGGCCACCGTGGTGCACCAGACACCGGCCAGCGCGACGATCGCACCGACCGACAGGTCGATGCCCCCGCCGATGATCACGAAGGTCATCCCGACCGTGACCACGCCGACGACCGACGCGAGTTGCAGGATGGCCAGCACGTTGTTCCAGACCCACGTCGGGTCGCCGTACAGGTCGGGCTTGGTGATCGCGCCGACGATGATGAGCGCGGCCAGGACCCCGATCAGACCCAGGTTGCGCTTCGCGCCGTCGCCGCCGTCGCCCCGCCACCAGGAGAGCCGGCCCCCGGATGCTGCCTTGTCGCTGGCCACCGCCGTCTCCGCCGGGTCCACCGGCGGCGACTGGGCCGGAAGCTGCGGGCGCTCCGGTGTCGCGGTGGGAGTGGGAGTCGCGTCGCTCATGCCGGTGCGCCTTCCATCAAGGACCCCGCCATCACGAGGTCGAGCACAGTGTTTTCGTCAAGTTCGCCGGCCGCTGCTTCACGCACGACCCGCCCTTCCCGCATCACCAGCACCCGGTCGGCCAGGCCCAGCACCTCGGGCACCTCGCTGGAGACCAGCAGCACCCCGACGCCCTGCGCGGCCAAACCCCGGATGACCTGGTAGAGCTCAGCCCGGGCGCCCACGTCCACGCCCCGGGTGGGCTCGTCGAGCAGCAACAGCTTGGTGCCGCCGAGCAGCCACCGCCCGACCACCACCTTCTGCTGGTTGCCGCCGGACAGCGTGCGTACCGGCCGGTCGACGTCCCGGGGCCGCAGCTCCAGGCTCTCGGCGATCCGGTCCGCCTCGGCGCGCTCCTTCGCGGCGTTGGTGAAGCCGAGCCGCGCGTACCGGCCGAAGGTGGCCAGCGTGACGTTGCGGTAGATCGGCTCGCCGAGCAGCAGCGCCTGGCTCTTGCGTTCCTCCGGGGCCATCCCCATGCCGGCCCGCACGGCGGCGCCGACGCCGGGACGCAGCACCTTGCCGTTCATCCGGACCGACCCGGCCTCCGCGAGGCGGGCGCCGTAGATGGTCTCCAGCAGCTCCGAGCGGCCGGAGCCGACCAGGCCCGCGATGCCGACGATCTCCCCGGCGCGCACGTTCAGCGAGACGTCGGCGAACTCACCCGTGCGGGTCAGCCCCTCCACCTGGAGCAGGTCGGCGCCGGCGGGGTCCTCGGCCGGGCGGTCCGGGAAGACGTACTCGATGGTGCGGCCGGTCATCCGGCTGACCAGGTCGCGGGTCGGGGTGTCGCGCGCCGGCAGGTTCGCCGCGGTGGTCCGACCGTCCTTGAGTACGGTGACCCGGTCGCCGATCTCGCGGATCTCCTCCATGCGGTGGGAGATGTAGATGACGGCGATGCCCTGCGCGGTCAGCTCCCGGATGATCCGGAACAGGTTGCCGACCTCGTCGTGGGCCAGCACCGCGCTCGGCTCGTCCATGATGATCAGTCGGGCCTCGTGCGACAGCGCGCGGGCCATGCTGACGATCTGCTTGCCGGCAGCCGGCAGCGACCGGACCATCCGTCCGGGCGGGATCTCACCGTGGCCCAGCCGGCTGAGGATCTGCCGGGTGTGCCGAGCCATCCGGCCGCGCCGGACGAACCCGAAGCTGCGGTACTCGTGACCGAGGAAGGCGTTCTCCGCCACCGACAGGTCCTCGACGAGGTCGAGTTCCTGGTAGATGGTGGCGATGCCGGCCTTCATCGCGGCCTGCGGGTTGGTGAACGTGGCCGGCTCGCCGCGCCACTCCACCTGACCGGAATCCGGTTGGTGCACCCCGGAGAGCACCTTGATCAGGGTGGACTTGCCGGCGCCGTTCTGCCCGAGCAGGCAGTGCACCTCGCCGGCACGCACCTCAAGCTGCACGCCGTCCAGTGCGCGTACACCGGGGAAGGTCTTGACCACATCGGTGAGGCGCAGGACCACCTCGCCCGCGACGGTGTCGGCGGGAGCCTCGACCAGCGGTGCCTCGGCGGCGGCCTCGGCCGACGCGGTGGCGGGGTCATCCTCGGACAGAGCCACAGTCTCCTCCTCGCTCACGACAGGATTTCGGTCTGGTTCATGCGGCTTCCCCGAAGGCGACATCGCCGGCGAGCACCGCCGCGCCGGTGACACCGGCACGTCCACCCAGCTCGGACAGCACGACCGGCAGGTTGCCGGTGGCCAGCGGCAGCGACCGGCGGTAGACCACACTGCGAATCTCGGCGAGCAGGATGTGCCCGAGTTGGGCCAGCCCGCCGCCGATCACGATCATCGACGGGTTGGTGAAGCTGACCAGGCCGGCGAGCACTCCGCCGACCCGTCGTCCGCCGTCCCGGATCAGTTGGATGCACGTCACGTCGCCCTCGACGGCGCCCTCGGCGACGTCCAGCGCGGTGACCACCCCGCGCAGCGCCAGCCGCTCGGCCAGCGCCGGCGACGTCCCACTGCGGGCGGCGGCCAAGGCGTCCTTGGCCAGCGCGGCGCCGCTGAACAGCGCCTCCAGGCAGCCGACGTTGCCGCAGGAGCACATCGGACCGTGCGAGTCGACCTGGATGTGGCCGATGTCGCCGGCGCAACCGTCGGTGCCCCGGTAGACCTCGCCGGTGAGGTAGATGCCGCACCCGATACCGGTGCCGATCTTGATGAAGAGGAAGTCGTCCACCGAGTGGGCGACCCCACCGTGCCGCTCGCCGATCGCCATGATGTTGACGTCGTTGTCGACCACCGCCGGGCAGCCGTGCTCCCGGCTGAGCAACTCGCGCACCGGGAACCGGTCCCAGCCCGGCATGATCGGCGGCGACACCGGAACACCGTCGCGGAAGCTGACCGGACCGGGGACGCCGATGCCCACCGCGTCCAACCGCTCGTACGCACCGTCGACCCGGGCCTTGTGCAGCAGCTCGTTGACCCGTTGCAGGGTCACCTTCGGTCCATTGCGGATGTCGGCTGGCTCGGCGTACTGGGCGACCGGTTCGAGGCGGCCGTTGACCACCTCGATGTCCATCGAGCTGGCGCCGAGGTCGACGGCGGCGAAGCGCAGCTTCGGGTTCAGCTCGACGAGTGTCGAGCGCCGCCCACCCCGGGAGGCGGCGAGCCCCGCCTCGGCGACATAACCCAGCGCCACCAGGCGATCCAGCTCGGCCAGCATGCGCGGGCGCGGCATCTGGAGTCGGTCGCCCAACTCGGCGCGGGAGACGGCCCCCTCGTCGCGGAGCAACCGCAACAGTCGTACGTGCAGGGGGTCGGCGGTCCGCACCGGGGGGTCACCTCTTCATTGGCATCGTTCACATCGACGCAACGTCGAAGTGTTGTGTCCGACACAGTAGGAGCGCGTTGTGCCGCGTGTCCAGAGCTTCAACCGTTCCGAGATGAACTTTTGTCCGAAAGAACAAAAGCTACTAGTCGATCAAGAAAAGGATCACGGGCCGCCCGCGTCCGCTCGCCCGCAGTTCCATCGACACACACGAAATCGCCCCGCCAGTCGATCTTCACTGGCGGGGCGGCGGTGGGCTGCGGGGACGGTCGGTGCGGGGCACGCCGGTCGGTGCGGGGCCGCCGGTCGGTCCCGGCGCGGGGCGCGGGCGCTGCGGGAGGCCGTCAGCGGCGGTTGGCGGCGTTGCGCTTCTTGCGGAGCTTGCGGTCGTCGCGCAGCTCGACGTACGGCTCGTCGTCGACGCCATGGCCGGCCGCGATGGCGCGGCCCCGCTCCAGCTCGGCGTCGAACTCGGCGCCCAGCAGGATCGCGATGTTGCTCAGCCACAGCCAGACCAAGAAGATGATCACCCCGGCCAGCGCCCCGTACGTCTTGTCGTACGAGCCGAAGTTGCTCACGTAGAGGGCGAACACGCCGGAGATCACCAGCCAGATCACCACGGCCAGCACACCACCCGGGCTGACCCAGCGGAAGCCGCCGTGCCGGGCGTTCGGTGAGGCCCAGTAGAGGATCGCGAACATCAGGCTGACCAGGATCAGCAGCACCGGCCACTTGGCGACGTCCCACACCGTGACCGCCGCCGAGCCGAGGCCGACCACGTCCCCCACCGTCTCGGCGAGGCGGCCGGTAAAGACCACGATCACCGCACTGGCCAGCAGCAGCACCCCGACCACCGCGGTCACGCCGAGCCGGATGGGCAGCGTCTTCCAGATCGGCCGACCCTCCGGTACGTCGTAGATGCTGTTCGAGGCGCGCATGAACGCCCCGATGTAGCCGGACGCCGACCAGAACGCGGCCACCACACCGGCGATCGCCGCGATGCTGGCCAGGCTGCCGTTCTTGTCCGCCGCGGTGATCGCGTCGACGATGATCTGGCGGATGCTGCCCTCCGGCACCGCCTGGTTGACGGTGTCCTTGACCCCCTCGGTGGCGCCCGCGCCCAGCAGACCGAGGATCGAGATCAGCACCAGCAGGCCGGGGAAGATGGACAGCACCCCGTAGTAGGTGAGCGCCGCCGCCCAGTCGGTCAGGCTGTCGTCCTGGAATTCGCTGACCGTGCGCCGCAGTGCCGCCTTCCAGCCGCTGCCGGGTAGGTCGGTGGGGCTGTCCGGCCCCGCGTCGGGCCCGACCGGCGCGCTGGCGTCGGCAGGCGTCCGGCGGGCGGCAGACTCGTCCGAGGCCATCGCCCCTCCTCACACGTCGGTGGTGGTGTCACCTCCGACATGCCCCGTGGACCCGCGCCGATAACCCGGACCGCGTACGGCGTTTCGGCCTCTGATCACCTCGGCTTTCGGGAAGTCGGGGTGTCAACGTTGCCTCGATGCCCCGACTTCATGAAATCCGAGTCGATCTCGGAGCGGCGGTGGGTGATCCCCCGGAGGCATCGGCGACCCCTAACACCCCAGACAACACCCCAGACACCACCGCCCTAATAGCGCGCCGACCGGACCATGATCATCGCGGCTGGCTCGGGCCGCCAGCACCATCGGGTCCTTGCATTTCTTTCCGGGCAATGAGGTTGGCCGGGATTCCGCAACACTCGGCTGGCCAGCCCGATAACAAGAAGGTCACACTGGCAAGTTTTTTCGGCTGGTGACCGGGCAGGATCGAACCTGACCAAGCCCGCCAAAGCAGCACCAAGCCGGCGCGCAGAGACGGTTGATGTGACTGTCGGTGATCACACGTTGGGGATGCGTATCTGTTGGCGCCCACCACTCACCGCGACCGCGAGCGGGACCACACAGCCTGCACGACCTGCCGAATCGTCGCTGTATGAGACTGTTGCCGACACGAAATCCATTCGGCAAATCGGCATTCTCAGGGATTCCCCTCACGAAAGAATAGTCACCCACAGCAATCACGGTCAACAATATTCCCATACAGCGCAGTCCCCCGTATTGTCCCCCAGCGTGTCATCAGCGCACCCCGTTCAGGACTCCGTCCCCTCGCCCCGAGGCGACGACGTGCCCGCATCGGTCGACGTCGACGAACGGCCACTGAGGCCACCCGCCGAGAAGGGTCCAGCGGCCGAACCCACCCCCGTGGCCATCGGCGGGCAGCCCGACCCCGAGTTGACCGCACAGTTCGAGGATGAGAAACCGGGCCGGGTGTTCACCGGGCCACTCGGCTTCTTCCTCGCCGGCGTCACCCTCGCCGTCGCTCTCCTCGCCATCTACCAGGTCTTCTTTCCGCTGGCGCAGGGCAGCAAGTTCTACCTGATCATCTTCCTCGCCGGCGTCCTGCCGATGGTCTTCCTGGCGTACCCGTCGGGAGTGCGCCTGCCCCGACGAGGCACACCGGCAGCGCCGACCGACCCGGCGAGCAGCCCGACGACCCGGATGCGCCCCACCCCGGTCGACTGGGTGCTCGCCGTGGCCGCGTTGCTGAGCTGCCTCTACCCGGTGCTACCGGTGTCCGTCGGTACGGGTGGCGGCGGATACGACGCCTTCCTCGATCGACAGGGGCTGCTCGACCCGGTCGACCTGGTGCTGGGCACCGTGCTGCTGGTCCTGCTGCTGGAGGCGTGCCGCCGGACCACCGGCTGGATCCTGCCGGCGGTCTGTCTGCTCTTCCTGGCCTTCGGCTACTACGGCGGGCTGCTACCGCAGTCCTGGCCAGTGGCCCATGCCGGCCTCGACTTCGGGCAGCTCATCGACGCCTTCTACAACTCCGACAGCGGCTTCTACGGCACCCCACTGGACGTGGCCGCCTCGTACATCGTGCTCTTCACCATCTATGGCGCGGTGCTGGACCTCTCCGGCGCTGGCCGCTTCTTCGTGGAACTCTCCGCCGCCGCGTTCCGCCGCTCCCGAACCGCACCGGGACGCACCGCGGTGGCCGCCGGCTTCCTCCTCGGAACCGTCTCCGGGTCGGGTGCGGCCACCACGGTCAGCATCGGCTCGGTCACCTGGCCGATCCTGCGCCGAGCCGGCTATCCGCCGGAGCGGGCCGGCGGCATGCTCGCCGCCGCCGGCGTCGGCGCGATCCTGTCGCCGCCGACGCTGGGGGCCGCCGCGTTCATCATCGCCGAGTACCTCGGCGTCTCGTACCTCCAGGTGCTCGGCTGGGCCACCGTGCCGACCCTGCTCTACTACCTGGGCATCCTGCTCGCGGTGGAGATCGACGCCCGCCGCTCCGGGGTACGTCGGGTCACGATCGACGCCGGATCGGCCTGGTCGCTGCTGGCCCGCTTCGGCTACCACTTCCTCTCGCTGATCGTGATCGTCGTGATGCTCGCCCTTGGCGCCTCGGCGACCAGGGCCGTGGTGCTGGCCACCACGTTGGCGGCCGTGCTCTCCTTCCTGGACCGGCGGCACCGACTCACCCCCGCACGCCTGGTCGAGGCGCTCACCAACGGAGTGCGCGGAGTGCTGGCGGTCAGCGCGGTCTGCGCCGCTGCCGGCATCATCACCGCCACCACCACCAAGACCGGCCTCGGCCCGCAGGCCGCGGCGCTGTTGCTCAGCGGCGCCCAGGCGGTCAGCTCCAACCCGTTCGTCGTGCTCCTGCTCACCGCCGTGCTCGCCGCACTCGCGCTCACGCTGCTCGGCCTGGCCGTGCCGGTCACCGCCTCGTTCGTGATCGGCTGGGTGATCATCGGGCCCGCGCTGCTCAACCTGGGCGTCGACGCACCCGCCGCGGCGATGTTCGTCTTCTACTTCGCGGTGCTCTCCGAGGCCTCGCCGCCGACCGCGCTCGCCGCGGTGGCCGCCGCCGCCGTCACCGGCGGGCGACTGGTCCCGACCATGTGGCAGACCCTGCGGTACGCGCTACCCGCGTACCTCATCCCGATCGCCTTCGTGCTCACGCCTACCGGGCTCGGGCTGCTCGGCATCGGCGGGGTGGACCGCATCCTGCTGGCCGGCCTGACCACCGCGCTCGGAGTCGCGGTGCTCGCGGTGGCGGCCGGTGGATGGCTGCCCGGCATCGGCCCAGCCGGAAAACCCGAGCGGATCGTCGGCGCGCTCGCCGGGCTGGTTCTGCTGTGGCTCGAACCTGTCCCCGTCATGGTCGGCGCCGCCCTGGTCGCGCTCACCGTGGCGGGTGTTCTGCTCCGTCGCAGGACGGCCAACCGGACGGCCGCCGCCGACAGGGGCGTCAACCAGATAGACCATCAGGAGGAGAACAGGTGAGACGGATCAACGTGCGAATAGCCGCGAGTCTCGGGGCAGTCACCCTGATCGCGGCCGGCGTCGCCGGCTGCGGGGGCCGTCAGAAGAGTGCGGCCACCGACGACACCTCCAGCGCGGTCGGCTGCGAGGTCACCAAGGACACCCGGGTCGGCATCGCCACCGGCAACGCCACCGGGGTCTACTACGTCGTCGGCAACGCGCTCGCCGGGCAACTCGCCACGGCCAGCGGTGGCAAGCTCACCGGCACCGCCGCCGAGACCGGCGCCTCGGTGCAGAACATCGAGCAACTCGTCGCCGGACAGTACGACGTCGCCTTCTCGCTCTTCGACACCGCGGTCAACGCGACGCAGGGCAAGGGGACCTTCAAGGGGCCGCAGCCGGTGAAGGCGCTCGCGCGGATCTACGACAACTACACCCAGGTCGTCGTCCGGGCCGACTCGGGAATCACCTCGGTCGCCGAGATGAAGGGCAAGAAGATCTCCACCGGCTCGCCCAAGTCGGGCACCGAGGTCATCGCGCAGCGGCTGCTCACCGCGGCCGGCCTCGACCCGGCAAAGGACATCCAGGCGCAGCGGCTCGACCTGACCAAGACCGTCGACGGCATGAAGGACGGCAGCGTCGACGGCTTCTTCTGGTCCGGCGGCACCCCGACCGGCGGCGTCACCGACCTCTTCACCACCGCGGCCGACAAGGTGAAGTTCATCGACATCAGCCCGCTGCTGCCGAAGATGGCCGAGCTGAACCCCGCGTACCAGGCCGGGACGATCACCAAGGACGTCTACAAGACTCCCGCCGACGTCCCGACCATCGTGGTGCCGAACGTGCTGCTGGTCCGCGACGACCTCGACGCCAACGTCGCCTGCGTCATCACGAAGACCGTGTTCGAGAAGAAGGACGCCCTCAGCCAGGCCAACCCGGCGGCCAAGGGCATCGACCTGGCGAACGCACGCAAGACCGACCCGGTGCCGCTGCACCGTGGGGCGGAGACGGCACTGACGAAGCTGAGCGCCGCAAGCTGATCCGATCATCCCGGCCCGGGCCCAGCGCCCGGGCCGGGCACCACCCCGACCCGGGAGACCCCGTGCCGCTCCCCGCCCACGTACGCCAGCACCGCTCCGGCGGTGTTCTCGAGAACCTTCGCTCGATCCGCACCCAGCTACTCGCGCCGATCCTGGTGACCATCATCAGTCTGACCGTGCTCGGTGCCGCGCAGACCAGCGCCGCGCTCGACGCCAGCGCGGACGCCGAGCGGGCCCGTGTCCTCTCCGGCACCGCCACCGTCACCGTCCAGTTGGTCCACGAACTGGAGCGGGAACTCGGCGAAACGGCGGCGCTGCGCCAACGTGGCGGCACCGCCGGACGGCCCCTCGTGGACGCCCAGCGGCGTCGCGTCGACGCCGCCGTCGAGCGGTTCCGCTCCGCCGATGAGCAGGCCCGGGAGTCGGTGCCCGAGCTGACGTCGGTGCTCGGCAGGGCCAGAGGTCAACTCGAACAGCTCTCCCCCAACCGCGCCCTGGCGCTGACCGGCACGGAGGCGGACCCGGCGTACGCCCGCACCGTCGAGTCCCTGCTGGCTGTCGCGGACGCGCTGCCGGCCCAGTTGCGGGACCCGGAGTTGGCGAACGCCGCCCGGGAGGTCGCCTCCGTCGCCACCCAGGAGCACCTGGCCTCCGTCGAACGTGACCTGCTGCGTGCCGTCTTCGTCCGGGGCCGGCTCAACCCCGGCGAGCTTGCCCGGCTCGGTTCGCTCAACGGTGCCCAGGAGCAGCGCGAGGCCGAGTTCCTCCGGATCGCGACCGACACGGCGGGCAGTTCCTGGGCCCGGCTGCTGACCGGCGGTGACGTGGAGACGGCCCGCACCATGCGGGACGCGGTGCTGGAGACCGACGGTGGCGCCCAGGCGATGAAGACCGACGGCGACGCCTGGTTCGTGGCGCAGAGTGGCACGCTGCGCCGGTACAACCTGCTCGGCCGTGAACTCTCCGAGGATCTCGACCGCGACGCCGCGGCGCTGGCCCGCGACACGCTGAGGACGGCGCTGCTCACCGGTGGGGTGACCGGTGCCGTGGCGCTCGGCTCGCTGATCACGGCCGTGGTGCTGGCGATACGGATCAGCCGGCGGTTGAGCCGCCTCCGGGCCGCGGCGTTGGCCATGGCGAACCACGAGCTACCGGAGCGGATCACCGCCATCGCCGCCGGTGCGCAGCGCCCGGACGAGAGCGCCGCCGGCGCGGCCACCGCCGCGATCGCGCGTGGCCACGACGAGGTCGCCCAGGTCGCCGCGGCCTTCGGCACGGTCAGCCAGGCCACGCTGCGCCTCGCCGGCGCGCAGGCCGAGTTGCGCCTGGACATGACGCGGATGGCCGAGGCGCTGGCCCGGCGGATCCGCACCCTGATCACCCGCCAGCTACGGCTGCTCGACGACTTCGAGCGTGAGGAGACCGACCCCCGGATCCTCGAACGCCTCTTCGCACTGGATCACCTCGCCGCCCGGCTGCGTCGCAACGGGGAGAACCTGCTGGTCCTCTCCGGCGGCGAACCGAGCCGGGGGCACGAGGCTCCGCTGCACCTGGAGGACGTGGTCCGGGCGGCGGCCTCGGAGATCGAGCACTATCCCCGGGTGGAGCTGAACCTGCCGGCGGCCGGGGTGCAGGGCGCGGCGGTCGGCAGCCTGGTGCACCTGCTCGCCGAACTGCTGGAGAACGCCACCGTCTACTCACCGCCGCACACGCCAGTGCTTGTCGACGGCCGGCACACGGTGGACGGGCTGCTGCTGCGGGTCCACGACCACGGGATCGGCATCCGGCCGGGCCGGCTGGCCTCGATCAACGAGCGGCTCGCGAGCCCAGCCATGATCAGCAGTGCGGCGGCCGGCAGCATGGGGTTGCACGTGGTGGCTCACCTGGCCGTCCGGTACGGGATCCGGGTGCAGCTCTACAGCACCGGCACCGGCACCATCGCCCAGGTGGAACTCCCCGACCTGCTGTTGACCCGGATCGAGACGGTCGCCCATCACCAGCCCGTGGCGGGTCGGCCGCTGGCCGGACGGCCGGCGGCCTGGTTCCGGCCGACCAGCGACGCCACCGCCGGGGCACGGCCACTCGTCGCCGCCCAGGGCGCGGCGGGCGGGCAGGCTCGCGGCGTCGCCGCGGTACCGCCGCCCACCGGGCCGCTTCCGGGCGCTGCGCCCCTGCCGCCGCCCACCGGGCCGCTTCCTGGCACTGCGCCCCTGCCGCCGCCGGCTGCCCCGCCAACCCCGCAGCTCACCGCCGGTGGGCTGCCTCGTCGGAGCCGCGGTGACTCACTGCCCACGCAGTTGCCCACGCACGTGCCCCCACCACCGTCCCCCGTCAGCGAGTCGGATCTGCTCGATCCCGAGGTGGTCCGGCGTCGCCTCTCCGCCCTCGCCGAGGGCGTTGCGAGCGCCGCCCGCTCCAACCCGTACACGACACCCAACGGGAGAATTCGATGAACCCACCGGTGACAACAGGCCTGGACTGGCTGCTCGCGAACTTCGTGGACCAGGTTCCGGACGTGTCGCACGCCCTCGCGGTCTCCGAGGACGGGCTTCGACTGGCCGCCTCCCCGCACCTCTCGATCGACCAGGTCGACCAGCTCGCCGCCGTGATCAGCGGACTGGCGAGTCTGACCGTCGGCGCGGCTCGGCTGATGTCCGCCGGCCGCGTACGCCAGCAGATCGTCGACATGGACGGCGGTGTGCTGCTGGTGATGGCGGTCGGCTCACGCGCGTTGCTCGGCGTGCTCGCGGCACCCGGTTGTGACCTCGGCCAGATCGGCTACGAAACCGCGACCCTGGTGCAGCGGGTGGCCGAGGCCCTGGAGCCGGCGGTTCGCCGGTGACCACACGGGTGCGGCGGCTGGGGGCGGCGCTGCTGCTGGCCGTGCTCGTCGCTGGTTGCGGCGGCGAATCGTCCACATCGGACGCCTGGCACGGCGGGCGGATCTTCCTGGCCACCGGCAACACCACAGGCGTCTACTACCAACTCGGCGGCGGTTACGCGGACCTGATCAATCGACATCTGCCCGGCTACGAGGCACGGGCCGAACCGACCGGCGCCTCGGTGGAGAACATCAACCGCCTGACCAGCGGCGACATGGAGATCGCGTTCAGTCTCGCCGACACCGCGGCCGACGCCATCGCCGGAAAGGGCGCGTTCGACGGGAAGCCGCAGTCGGTCCGCGCGCTGGCCCGCATCTACAGCAACTACACCCACCTGATCGTGCGCGCCAACAGCAAGATCGAGACCGTCGCCGACCTGCGCGGCAAGCGGGTCTCCACCGGCTCGCCGAAGTCCGGCACCGACATCATCGCCGGCCGGCTGCTCACCGCGGCCAATCTCGATCCGGACCGCGACGTGCGACGGCTCACCCTGTCACTGCCCGAGACGGTGAAACAGATGCGGGCCGGCAGCCTGGACGCCATGTTCTTCTCCGGTGGTCTGCCCACCCCCGGCATCAAGGACCTGCTCACCAGCTCGCCCGGTGTGTTCCGGCTGCTACCGCTGGACACCCTCCTCCCGCCGCTGGAAAAGGGCTACGGCCCCGTCTACACCACCTCGACGCTGACCGCCAACGTCTACAACACGGCGACTGACGCGCCCACCATCACCGTGGCGAACGTGATCCTGGTCAGCGCCGACATGCCCGACGGCCTGGCGTACGACCTCACCCGGACGCTCTTCGAACACCAGGCAGAGCTGATCGCCGTCCATCCCGAGGCAGCGAACTTCACCCGGGCCAGTGCCGCGCTGAGCGAGCCGATCCCGCTGCATCCCGGCGCCAGCCGCTACTACCGGGGGAGTTGAGCGACCGAGCGTGCGCTCACAGGTCGCCGGGCGCCGTGGCGGCGCGGGCCACGCCGACCAAGCGGTCGGTCTCGGCGAGCAGGGCCTCGTCGTCCGCCGGGGTGCCGGGATCCAGACGGACCGTCCAGGTCAGACCGTCGGCCCCGGCCACACGGCGGGCCGCGACCCGCGCCGCGCCGCCGGGCACCGGCTGGTGCTCGGTGTACGCGACCGAGCGGGTCACCCGGGCCCGCACCTGGTGCGGCAGCTCACCCGGGTCGAGCAGCAGGTAGGTCTCGGCCGGGCCGTCGGCGACCACCGTGTAGCCGTCGCGCTCGACGACTGCCTCGGCGGGCGTGACTGTCAACTGCCGGCCGGACCAGACGGCCTTGAGGATGGTGTGCCAGCCGAGCCGGTGCCCCCGACCGGGCAGCCACAGCCCGAGGTTGCTGGCGACCACCACCCCGTCGCCCTCGCCGTTGCCGGCAGCCGCCCAGGCCAGCACCCGCTCGTCGGGGGTCAGCGGCGGCCGGCTGGCCGGTGGCAGCTTCGGCTTGCGGCTGAACAGTCCCATCTAGAGGCCTCCCGCAGCCTGCTCGCGTAGTGCCCGCGCGTGCTGCTCCAGGGACAGCAGCTCACCGAACGCGGCGAAGTACTCGTCCTTGTTGTTGACCGGGTTGATCCGCTGGATGCGCGACTTGATGTCCCGGATGCGGGAGGTCACCGACCCGAACTGCACCCGGGCCATGGTGATCGACACGTAGCGCGGGTCTGCTTCCCCGTCGATGCGCAGCGGCTCCACCGCCAACTCGCCGACAAGTGCCGCCGCGGCCAGGTCGTCGCAGGCGTCCCGGACCGACTCGATCCAGACCGCGCCGCCGGTCGCCGACGCGGCACCACCGGCCGCCGCGATGGCCGCCCGCACCGCCACGTGCACCGGGTGGCGGTATTCGGTCGACTCGACCGCGTCGAACATGGGCCCGGCCAGGACTGGCTGCTGGAGGGCGAGTTTCAGCGCCTCCCGCTCGACCATCGACTGGGGGCTGTCCAGGGCCGGCTCGGGGCGAGCCGAGGTGGGCCGGGCGGCGGGGGCGGCGTCGCGGGTGCCCGACGGCGGGGTGTTGGCGGCGGCGAGCACCGCCCGCTGCACCGGCTCGATCTCCATCCCGAGGTCCATGGCGAGTTTGCGGACGTACTCCGGGCGCTTTTCCCGGTCCTTGAGGCGCGCGACAAGCGGCGCGGCGTGGCGCATCGCCTCGACCCGGCCGTCGACGGTGTCCAGGTCGAAGCGGCCGATCACGTGCCGCAGCGCGAAGTCGACGAGCGGCTCGCGGCGGGCGACCAGGTCCCGCACGGCCAGGTCGCCCTTGGCCAGCCGCAGATCGCACGGGTCCATGTTGTCCGGGCTGACCGCGATGAACGTGCGCCCGACGAAGCGCTGGTCGTCCTCGAAGGCCCGCAGCGCGGCCTTCTGGCCGGCCGCGTCACCGTCGAAGGTGAAGATGATCTCGCCGACCACCTCGTCGCTGTCGAACAGCAGCCGCCGCAGCACGGAGATGTGGTCCGCCGCGAAGGCGGTGCCGCAGGTCGCCACCGCCGTGGTCACCCCGGCGAGGTGGCAGGCCATCACGTCGGTGTACCCCTCGACGATGACCGCCCGACCCTGCTTGGCGATCTCACGCTTGGCCTGGTCGATGCCGTAGAGCACGTGCGACTTCTTGTAGATCGGCGTCTCGGGGGTGTTCAGGTATTTCGGGCCGTCGTCGTCGTCGAAGAGCTTGCGCGCGCCGAAGCCGATCACGTCGCCGGCGAGGTCACGGATCGGCCAGAGCAGCCGGCGGCGGAACCTGTCGATCAGGGTGCCGGAGCGCGACTCCCGGGACAGCCCGGCGGTGACCAGCTCCTGGTGGGTGAAACCCTGCTGGCGCAGGTGCTTGGTGAGCAGGTCCCAACCCTCCGGAGCGAAGCCGCAGCCGTAGCGCTCGGCGGCGGCCCGGTCGAAACCCCGTTTGGCCAGGAACTCCCGTGCCGGCCGGGCCCCGGCCGTGCTGAGTTGCGCCCGGTAGAACTCGACGGCGGCGGCGTGCGCGGCGACCAGGCGCTGCCGTTGGCCCTGCTGCGGCCGGGGGCGTGGGGTGCCCCGGTCGTCCTCGATGTAGCGCAGTTGGATGCCGGCACGGCCGGCCAGCCGCTCGACCGACTCGACGAAGCTGAGGTGGTCGGCGTCCATCAGGAACTTGATCGCGTCGCCGCCGGCCCCGCAGCCGAAGCAATACCAGACATTGCGGGCCGGGGAGACGTTGAACGACGGGCTCTTCTCGTCGTGGAACGGGCACAGACCCTTGAGGTTGCCGCCACCGGCGGACTTGAGGGTGACCGTCTCGGAGATCACATCCCCGATCGAGGTGCGTTCCCGGACCAGTGCGATGTCCTCGTCCCGGATCCGCCCAGCCATGCGCCACCCCCTCGGCGTACATCCTGCCCTGCCGGGCCGACGACACGCCGGCCGGGGGATGCCGGTGTGGCGGCCACCGCTGCCGGCTGGGCGGTTCCGGCCCGCCGGCCGGGCCCGCACGGGGACCATGACCAGATGCGCAGGGTACGCACCGACGCCCCCCACCTGCCGAGCCGGCTAGCCGCCCGGATGGGGCTCCGTGGGCAGACCCCGCAGACCGACGAGGCCGGCCACCGGCACGCCACCTGGTTGGAGCTCTTCCTCGACCTCATCTTCGTGTACGCGCTGGCGGCGGTGGTGGCCCGGCTGGGCAACGAGCCGACCCCGTCGCCGACGGCGGTGCTGGCGGTGATCGGGCTCTTCGTGGTGATCCAGTGGGCCTGGATCGGGCAGGTCTACTACGACACCCGGTTCGACCCGGACGACGCGTTGCACCGGCTGCTGGTGCTCGTCGCACTTGTCGGCGCGGGCGCGATGACGCTCGGGGTCGACGAGGTCCCGGAGAGCGTGCTCCTGCCGGTCGGCTACCTGATCGTGCGGGGCGTGCTGCTCCTGCTGTACCTGCGGGCCCGCCCGACCAGCTCGATGGCCCGCCTGGTGACGACGATCTACCTGATCGGCTTCGGGTCGGGCTGGCTGATCTGGCTGGTGTCGCTGACCCTGCCCACCGAACTGCGCCCGGTCCTGTGGATCGTCGCCATGGTCATCGAACTGGCCACACCCTGGGTCGGGGCGCGGTGGCTCAACCGCTGGCCGGTGGACAACCGGCACCTGCCGGAACGCATCGGCCAGTTCACCATCATCGTGCTGGGCAGCGCGCTGGCCAGCCTGCTCTTCGCGGTGCCGGACCACCCCCCGCCGCACATGATCCTCACCGCCGCGATGGCCTTCCTCATCCCGGCGGCCGTCTGGTGGGTCTACACCACCTTCGTGACCACCCGCCTGCTCCAGAGTCGGCTGCGCGGTGGGCAGGCGTACAGCTTCCTGCACATTCCGCTCGGCGGCGCACTGCTGCTGCTCGGGTGGTCGCTCGGCCAGGTGGTCCGGCTTGTCGACGCCAACGCGGCCCGGCTGCCGCTGGAGCTGCGGCTGCTGCTGGGCGCGTCGATGGTGGTCTGGACGTTGTGTGGCCTGGCCCTGTACTGGCTGTGGACCCGACCGAGCATCGCCCGGTTGGCGATCGCCGCCTACGGGGTGCTCTCGGTCGGCCTGATCACCGCGCTCGTGCACCGACCGAGGGTGCTGCTGTCGCTGCTCGCCCTGGCGGTCGTCGGGTACGCCGTGCTGCTCAGCCGACGACTCGCCCGAGCCGGCGAGGCGAACCGCACGCCCGAGGGCTGACTCAGGCGGCGGTGGCCTCCTCGGCGGCCACCTGGTTGTTCCAGTCGGCCTTGGTGGAGCGCCAACCCTCGTCGTCCATGCCGCGCCGCCAGTAGCCGGAGATGGAGAGCCGGTCGAGGGGTACGCCCCGCTCGCCGCGCAGCAGCCGGCGCAGGTCCCGGACGAAGGCGGCCTCGCCGTGCACGAACGCGTGCACGTGCCCGGCCGGGAACTGCAACGCCCGTACCGCCTCGACAAGCGCCGCGCCCACCGGGCGGTCGCCCCGGTGCAGCCAGGTCAGCTCGACCGCGCCGGGGCTGAGCAGCTTCTGCTCGTCCGCCGGGTCGGCGATCTCCACGAAGACGTGGGCCGGCGCACCCAGCGGCAGCCGCTCGCACGCGGCGGCGATCGCCGGCAGGGCACTCTCGTCGCCGACCAGCAGGTGCCAGTCCGCGTCCGGGCTCGGCGCGTACGCCCCGCCGGGGCCGACGAAGTGCACCGGGTCACCCGGACGCAGCGCGGCGGCCCACGGGCCGGCCAACCCCTCGTCGCCGTGGTGCACCACGTCCACGGTCAGCTCCTCGGCCAGCGGGTCCCACCGCCGCACGGTGTACGCGCGCAGCCGGGGCCACTGCTCCCGGGGCAGGTCCCGGCGGATCGCGGCGAGGTCCAACGGCTGCGGGTACGCGACACCGGGCTGCGGGAACACCAGCTTGATGTAGTGGTCGGTGAACTCGCCCACCGGCAGGCCGGTCAGCTCGTCCCCACCGAGGACGAGCCGGATCAGGTGCGGGGTGGGCCGCTCGGTGCGCAGCACGTGGACCGAGGTGACGTTCCTGGGGCGCTCCGTCATGCCAGTTAGGCTAGCCTAAGCTGACTCGTGACGGTTCGGCGGTGTGCCGTTACCGGCCAGGCGGGTGTGCCAGGTCACCGCCGCCGGGTCGGTGAGCGAGGCGACCTGGTCGATCACCACCCGCAGCCGGGCGGCGTCATCCCCCGCCGCCCGCCACATCGGCGCGAAGATCGGATCGAGCCCGTCCGGCGCACGCCGGAGCAGCGCGGCCACCAACTCGGCGAGCATCGTCCGCTGCCGTTCGTAGCGGCCCCGGAAACCGGAACGCCGCATCACGTACCGCAGGGCGATGCCCTTGAGCAGCGCGCACTGGGCCCGGACCAGCCTCGGCACCACCAGATCCGCGTCGTAGCGGCGGTGCGGGCCGGGGCCGGAGCGCTCCTCCGTGGCGGCCACCGCCGCCGACACGAACCGGCCGGTCAGCCCACTGGTGGTGGCCTTCAACGCGACCTGGGCGCGGTGGCTGCCGTCGTAACCGACAAGCGGGGCCAGCAGCGGGTCGGCCAGCAGGTCCACCAGCACCCCGGCCAGGTCGTCCGCGGACTCGTCGGAGTACGCGGCGGCCACGTCGGCGCACAGCGCGGCCCGCTCGTCCGCGTCCACGAGCAGCGGACCCACCGTCACGTACCCGCCGTGGATGCCGTCCTCCACGTCGTGCACCGAGTACGCCACGTCGTCCGCCCAGTCCATCACCTGCGCCTCCAGGCAGCGCCGGTCGCCGGGAGCACCGGCCCGGATCCAGCCGAAGACCGCCGCGTCGTCGGCGTACACCCCGAACTTGCGCTGCCCCGGGCGGCGCGGCCAGGGGTACTTGCCGATCGCGTCCAGCGACGCGCGGGTCAGGTTCAGGCCGGCGGACGAGCCGTCCGGGGCGAGCACCTTCGCCTCCAACCGGGTCAGCACCCGCAACGTCTGCGCATTGCCCTCGAAGCCGCCACAGGGCGTGGCCAGCAGGTCCAGAGCGGACTCGCCGTTGTGCCCGAACGGCGGATGCCCGAGATCGTGGGCCAGCCCGGCGACGTCGACCACGTCCGGATCGCAGCCCAACCGGGCGCCCATCTCCCGGGCGATCTGCGCCACCTCCAACGAGTGCGTCAGCCGCGTGCGCAGGAAGTCGTCAGTGCCGGCGGTGTGCACCTGGGTCTTGGTGGCCAGCCGACGAAACGCCGCCGAGTGCAACACGCGGGCGCGGTCCCGCTCGTACGGTGAGCGGCGATGCCCGGTGTCCTTGGGCGCCTCCCGCACCAACCGCGCGTCCGCCGCGCCCGGCTCACCGCTCACCGCTCACTGCTCACTGCTCACTGCTCACGCAGGACGCAGAACTCGTTGCCCTCCGGGTCGGCCAACACCGTCCAGTCGGAGTCACCCTGGCCGATGTCGACGTGCCGGGCGCCCATGTCGACGAGCCGTTCGACCTCGGCCTCCAGGTCGGCGGGGCGCAGGTCGAGGTGCAGCCGGTTCTTGTGGTCCTTGCCGTCGGTCACGGGCACGAAGACCAGGCCGGGCAGGCGGTCGGCGGACTGGCGGATCTCCACCTCACCCGGCTTCTCGGTGACGATCTGATAGCCGAGCGCCTCGGCCCACCAACGGGCCAGTCGCGCCGGGTCACGGGCATCGACGGTGAGGCTCTCCCAGACGCTTGTCATTCAGTCACCCTTCCCGTTCGACGGTGTACGCAATCGGCCGTTTGCGAGCGAGCCAAGGTTACGCCCGTCCCGGCTGCCCGACGCGACCCCGACGCGTCGACGAAGTGTCCACAACCACCGATCGGCCCGGAGTTGTGGACCGACTGCCGTGCGTTACGGGCTCGCGAGCGGAGATGGCCACCGGTAGCGTTCCCAGCGCGGAACGTGACCAGCCAACCGACACGCAGATCCCGACCGGTGAGGGAGCAACTCGTGGACGCAGACACGGTGGTGGGTACGGAACTACGCGGGCTGCGCCGACGTCGACCCGAGGTCGCCGGGACGGTGCTGGCCGGCACCGACGGGCTGCTCATCTCCAGCGACCTGCCCAGCACCGACGCCACCCACCTCGCCGCGCTGGCCGCCGCCAGTTTCGGGCTCGGCCACCGGGTGGCCGACACCGTCCGGCGTGGCGAGTTCCGGGAGTCGGTGGTCCACACGACGGCCGGCTGCGTGGTGACCTACCCGGCCGGGCGCACCGCTCTGCTGACCCTGGTCACCGTGTCGGCACCGGACAACCTGGAGGAGCTGCACCGGGAGGCTCGGGCGGTGGCCCGACGGGCCGGTTCGGTGCTGGACACGCGCATCGGTGGTGGCGGCGCCAGCGCGGTTCCGCATGGGCACGCGCCGCTCGCCGTGCGTACCCCGATGGCGACCCTGCCCACGCAGTCGCGCCGCTCGGCCCGCCCGTCCTGGCGTCGCCCGCCGATCTGATCGGCGGTGCCGGCGGCGGCCGGGCCGCCGCCGGCCCACGTCAGCGGCTGTCCGACCCGCCGGTCTCCACGACGGCCCGACCGGCCTCCAGCCGGGCCACCGGCACCCGGAACGGCGAGCAGGACACGTAGTCCAGGCCGACCTCGTGGAAGAAGTGCACCGAGTCCGGGTCGCCGCCGTGCTCACCGCAGACCCCGAGCTTCAGCCCGGGTCGGGCGGCCCGGCCCTCCTCGGCGGCGATCCGCACCAGCCGGCCGACGCCGTCGCGGTCGATCGACTCGAACGGCGAGATGCCGAAGATGCCCAGCTCCAGGTAGCGCCAGAAGAACGCGCCCTCGACGTCGTCGCGGGAGAAGCCCCAACCCATCTGGGTCAGGTCGTTGGTGCCGAAGGAGAAGAACTCTGCCGCCTCGGCGATCTGCCCGGCGGTCAGCGCCGCCCGGGGCACCTCGATCATGGTGCCGATCAGCACCTCGACGCCGCTGTCACCGACCACCTCGGCGATGATCTTCTCGGCCTCGGCGCGGACCGTCTCCAACTCCTGCACGGCCCCGACCAGCGGCACCATGATCTCCGGCTTCGCCACGCCACCGCCGCGGGCGCAACTGACCGCCGCCTCGGCGATGGCCCGGACCTGCATCGCGAACAGGCCGGGAATGACCAGGCCGAGGCGCACGCCCCGCAACCCGAGCATCGGGTTCTCCTCGTGCATCCGCCGGACGGCGGCCAGCAGCGCCTCCTCCTTGGCGACGTCCTCGCCGCGCTCCTGGGCGACCGCCACGTTGACCGCGAGCTGCTCCAACGGCGGCAGGAACTCGTGCAGCGGCGGATCGATCAACCGGACGGTGACCGGCAGACCGTCCATCTCCCGGAAGATCTCCTCGAAGTCGGCCCGCTGCAACGGCAGCAGCGCCGCCAGCGCCGCTTCCCGCTCCCCCGGGGCCCGGGCCAGGATCAGCCGCTCGACCAGCTCCCGCCGGTCGCCGAGGAACATGTGCTCGGTGCGGCACAACCCGATGCCCTCGGCGCCGAAGCGCCGGGCCCGGGCCGCGTCCGCACCGGTGTCGGCGTTCGTGCGGACCGCCAGCCGCCGCTTGCCGTCGGCGTGCGTCATGATCCGGTGTACGGCCCGGACCAGCGGGTTGTCGATGTGCTCCGGGTCGAGGCTGCCCTCGAAGTACTGCACCACCTCCGACGGCATGACCGGCACCTCGCCGAGGTAGACCTTGCCGGTGGTGCCGTCGATGGAGATGACGTCGCCCTCGCTGACGGTCTGCCCGGCCACGGTGAACCGCTTCGCCGGCACGTTCACGTCGATGTCGTCGGCACCGGAGACGCAGGTCTTGCCCATGCCCCGGGCCACCACGGCGGCGTGGCTGGTCTTGCCGCCGCGCGAGGTGAGGATGCCCTTCGCGGCGATCATGCCGTTCAGGTCGTCCGGGTTGGTCTCCCGGCGGACCAGGATCACCGACCTCCCCTCGGCGGCCAGCTCGACGGCCCGTGCGGAGGTGAAGACCACAGCGCCGGACGCCGCGCCGGGCGAGGCGCCGATGCCCGTGGCGACCGGCTGAAACTCGTGGTCGAGCTGGAAGCGGGGGAACATCAGCTGGGCCAGTTGCGCGCCGTTGACCCGGTGCAGCGCCTCGTCCAGGTCGATCAGGCCCTCGTCGACGAGTTGACCGGCGATGACGAACGCGGCGGCGGCCGTGCGCTTGCCGACCCGGGTCTGCAACATCCACAGCTTGCCGCGCTCGATGGTGAACTCGATGTCGCACAGGTCCTTGTAGTGCTCCTCCAACCGGGCCATGATGCCCAGCAGCTCGTCGTAGGAAGCCCTGTCGAGCTGCCCCAACTCCTGCAACGGCACGGTGTTGCGGATGCCGGCGACCACGTCCTCGCCCTGGGCGTTGGCCAGGTAGTCGCCGTAGATGCCCTGCGCGCCACTGGCCGGGTCACGGGTGAACGCGACGCCGGTGCCGGAATCCGGGCCGAGGTTGCCGAAGACCATGGTCACCACGTTGACCGCGGTGCCGAGGTCGGCCGGGATGCGCTCCTGGCGGCGGTAGAGCACCGCGCGCTCGGCGTTCCACGACTCGAAGACCGCCCGGATGGCGAGGTCGAGCTGTTCGCGCGGCTGCTGCGGGAACTCCCGACCGGTGTGTTTCGAGAAGATCTTCTTGTACGCGTCGACGAGCCCACGCAGGTCGTCCGCGTCCAGGTCCAGGTCGTCGTGCGTACCCTTGGCGCTCTTGATCTCGTCGAGCGCGTGCTCGAACTCCTCGCCCGGCACCTCGCAGACGGTCTTGCCGAACATCTGGATGAGTCGCCGGTAGGAGTCCCAGGCGAACCTGTCGTTCTGCCCCGCCTGTGCCGAGAGCCCGACCACGCTCTGGTCGTTGAGGCCGACGTTGAGGACGGTCTCCATCATGCCGGGCATGGAGAACTTGGCCCCGGAGCGGACCGAGACCAGCAGTGGGTCCCGCGGGTCGCCGAGACGTTTGCCCATCGCGCGCTCCAGCGACTCCAGGTGCGCCTCGATCTGACCGGCGAGCCCGTCCGGCTGCCGGCCCGTCGCGAGGTACGCCTGGCAGGCCTCGGTGGTGATGGTGAACCCGGGGGGAACGGGCAGGCCGAGATTGGTCATCTCGGCGAGGTTCGCCCCCTTGCCGCCGAGCAGGTCCTTCAGGTCCTTGTTGCCCTCGGAGAAGTCGTAGACGTACTTGTGGTCGACGGTCTCTTGCGCTGCCACCAAAGCCTCCACACACGCAACGGGAAACTTAACGAAGGTTCAGGCCGAAGGTTAGGCGAGCGTCGGGTGGCCTGCGACCGTTCGGTGACAATTGGCACAGCCATCACGACTATCCCTGTTCGTACCGGTTTCTGGGAACGCTTCCATGCGCACCATCACGCATCCCGGCCGAGCGTCGTACGCTTGACGGCACGCCAGCCGGTGAACCTCACTTTTGCCATAACCGACGCGAATACACCCCTCGGAGTCGCCGCCGTGTCGACCATCCCCTCCCCCACCCCCGCCACCGGCCCGGTGCCGCCACCGGCGCGGGAGTCGGACGCGGTCACCCTGGCCCAGACCGCCGAGCGGGCCGCCCACGAACTGCTCGCCCAGCCGGCACCGCACCTCGCCCAGCCGGCACCGCACCGGCTGGCCGACGTCGTGCCCGCTCCCGCGCAGGTCCAGCCGGCCCCGGCCGACGACTGGGTGTTACCGGCCGAAGCGGTCATCGTGGCCAGCGCCGACCCCGCCGCACTGGCCGTCGCCACGCAACTCGCCGAGCTGCTCCGGCCCGCCACCGGCTACCCGCTGCCGGTCACCCACTCCGCGCCGCCCGCCGACGCCGCTGCCCGTTCGCTGCCGGCCGCCGACACTGCCGGGCCGGTGCCGGCCGGGGGGATCGCGCTGGTGCTGGACGAGGCCGCCGATCTCGGCGCAGAGGGCTACCGACTCGACGTCGCCCGCGACGGGGTCCGCCTCACCGCCGCCACCGCCACCGGCCTCTTCCACGGCGTGCAGACCCTGCGCCAACTGCTGCCACCGGCCATCGAAAGCCCGACCCCGGTCACCGAACGCTGGGCGCTGCCCGGCGGGACCATCACCGACACTCCCCGCTTCCCCTACCGGGGCGCGATGCTCGACGTCGCACGGCACTTCTTCACCGTCGAGGACATCCTGCGCGTCGTGGACCACCTCGCCCGGTACAAGCTCAACCACCTGCATCTGCACCTCACCGACGACCAGGGTTGGCGGATCGCCGTCGACTCCTGGCCGAGGTTGACCTCCGTCGGTGGGGCGACCGAGGTCGGCGGTGGCCCCGGCGGGCACTACACGAAGGCCGACTACCGGCGGATCGTCTCCTACGCCGCCGCCCGCCATATCACCGTCGTCCCGGAAATCGACCTTCCCGGGCACACCAACTCGGCGCTCGTCGCGTATCCGGAACTGGCACCGGAGAAGATCGCACCACCGCCGTACACCGGCACCGAGGTCGGTTTCAGCTACGTCGACCCGGCCGACGAGCGCACGTACGACTTCATCACCGACGTGGTGGGCGAGGTGGCCGCGCTCACCCCGGGGCCGTGGCTGCACATCGGCGGCGACGAGGCGTTCAAGGTCAAGGGCGAGGTCTACACCGGTTTCGTCGAGCGGGTGCAGCGGATCGTGGCCGGCGTCGGCAAGACCGTCGTCGGCTGGCACCAGCTCGCACCGGCCGGGCACGTCGACGGGCGGGTGCTGCAGTGGTGGGGCACGACCGCCGACGACCCCACCACAGCCGAGGCGGTCCGGCGGGGCGCCCGCCTCATCGTGTCCCCCGGCAACCACGCCTACCTGGACATGAAGTACGCCCCGGACACCCCCATCGGGCACGACTGGGCTGGCCTGATCGACGTGCGCAAGGCGTACGACTGGGATCCGGGCACACACGTCGCAGACGTGCCCGCCACGGCTGTCCTCGGGGTGGAGGCCCCGCTCTGGACCGAGTCGGTCACCTCGCTGGCCGACATCGAGCTGCTGCTCCTGCCCCGACTCCCCGCCATCGCCGAGCTGGGATGGTCACCCCGGGTGACCCATGACTGGGCCGACTTCCGTGACCGACTGGCCGGTCAGGGCCCGCGCTGGGAGAGGGCCGGAATCACCTTCCACCGCGCACCCGAGGTGCCCTGGCCGAGCACCCCGACCATCCCCACCCAGCGCGACGCGACACCTACCGCAACCGCCACGCCCTGATCCCCGGCCCGGGGCGCGTGATCGCCGCAGACCGGCGTGATCGTCTCGGCTTTCATGGTGTCGAGGTATCCCCGGCATCCGGACACCGCGATTTCCGTGAACCCGAGTCGATCACACCGCCTCGCCCGGCCGTGTCGGTTCGCGAGGTGGGCACGGTGGGCGGGTTGTCGGGTTTGACCATCGGTGTCGGGTGGTCGGGGCCACTCCGGCGGCGGAATGGGGGGCCGGGCCGGGTCGTTATACCTGGCATGCCGCCGTAGCCCCCGGGCTCTGGTGTGCGGCAGCCCCCGGGAACACCCGCCGGGGTGCCACGGTTACACCCCCCGGACCCCGCCAGCATGGGCAGGGCCAACCCCCCGGATCAGCGCGGCGGAATGCCTCACCGCCCCGGGGTCGTTACACCCCCCGCAACGCTTCGAGCAGGTCCCCCCGGGATCGCCGGTGTTTGTGCGAACTTCCCCCTTGCACGTGCGGCACGCTCACCCCCGGGCGGGCCGTGCACCCCCGATGCAGAGGAGCACGCCATCATGCGTACCGATCTGATCCGTAAGACCGCTCTGACCGCCGCTGGGCTCGCCTTCACCGGTGGTGCCATCGCCGGACCCGTCACCACCGCGTTCGCCGCGCCGAGCACCGCCAAGCCCACCACCCAAACCCAAACCGACCGCAAGCCCAACGGTGAGCGTCAACTGGGCGTGCGCTACGAGGCGCAGCCGAACTTCTACTACTGCGGCCCCGCCGCCACCCGCAACGCCCTGTCCGTGCAGGGCAAGAACATCAACGTCGACGACATGGCCAAGGAAATGGGCACCACCGAGGCCGGCACCAACAGCATTAACGACATCACCCCGGTGCTGAACAAGGAAACCGGCAAGGCCGACGCCTACCACAGCGTCGAGATCAGCAAGCCCGACGCCGACACCACGCAGACCGACAAGCTGCGCGCCGACATCGTCAAGACCGTAGACAACGGCCGGGCCGTCGTCGCCAACATCGCCGGCACCAGCACCGACACCAACGGTGTCACCCACTCCTACGAGGGCGGGCACTACATCAGCGTCGTCGGCTACCACGACAACGGCACCACCGTCACCATCGCCGACTCCGCCGACCCGAACCAGGCCGCCTACGACATCACCGTCGAGCACCTCGCCGACTGGATCGCCACCCGCGGCTACGCCACCAGCTGACCCACACCCGCACAGGGCCGGACCCTCCAGGGGTCCGGCCCTGTTCGGCATAACCGCAAGCCGGAACGCACACGGTCCCGCGTCCGACGGGGCCTCGGCAGGCCGCCCGCCCGCGCGTCACGGCACACACCAACGGGTGCGGCTCAGCCGCCGGAGTCGTCCATTTCGGCACCCTCGGGGACGGCGTCGTCGTCCCGACTGGCCAGCCAACCCTCCGGCAGGAAGACCTTGCCCGGCGAGTTGGTGCGCCCCCGCGGCTGGCCCAGGGCGGTCACCGGGAACGGCTCCGCCGGATCGAGCTTGCCGAGCAGGTCGTCGAGCTGGGCCAGGCTTTCGATCATCGCCAGCGAGCGGCGCAGTTCGCCGCCGACCGGGAAGCCCTTGAGGTACCAGGCGACGTGCTTGCGGAAATCGGTGCAGCCGTCCCGCTCGCCCCGAGCCGGGTTGCGGGCGCCGGCCACGAACTGGTCGACAAGCAGCTCGGCGTGCCGGCGCATGGTCACCGCCACCTCGCCGAGGGTGGGCAGCCGTCGCTGCGGACGACCGTCGAAGGCGGCTTCCAGGTCGGCGAAGAGCCACGGGCGACCCAGGCAGCCACGCCCGACGACCACGCCGTCGACCCCGGTGTGCGCGACCATCCGCAGCGCGTCGTCGGCCTCCCAGATGTCGCCGTTGCCGAGCACCGGCACGTCGAGGGCCTGCTTCAGGGTGGCGATCGCGTCCCAGTCGGCGGTGCCCGAGTAGCGCTGCGCGGCCGTCCGCCCGTGCAGGGCCACCGCGGCCACGCCGGCCTCCTGGGCGGCGAGCCCGGCTTCGACGTACGTCAGGTGGTCGTCGTCGATGCCCTTGCGCATCTTCACCGTGACCGGCACCCCGGCCGGCGACGCGGCGTCCACCGCGGCCCGCACCAGCCGCGCGAAGAGCCGGCGTCGCCACGGCAGCGCCGCGCCGCCACCACGCCGGGTGACCTTGGGTACGGGGCAGCCGAAGTTGAGGTCGATGTGATCGGCCAGGTTGCGCTCGACGACGATCCGGACGGCGGCGGCGGTGATGTCCGGGTCGGTGCCGTAGAGCTGGAGGCTGCGCGGCTTCTCGTCGTCGCCGAACGCGATCATGCGCAGCGTCTTCGGGTTGCGCTCGACGAGCGCCCGAGTGGTGATCATCTCGCAGACGTAGATGCCGCCGCCCTGCTCACGGCAGAGCCGGCGAAAACCGACGTTGGTGATCCCGGCCATCGGCGCGAGCACCACCGGCGGCCACACCTGGTAGCCACCGAGGGTCAACGGGCGTCCAGGCGCCACCGCGACATCACTCACCCCGCAAGTATACGGAGGGGTTCCTCCCCCTATGCCCGCCGCCGGGCGGACGCTCGGGTCGACGCCCGGGGGCGACCCGAGCGGGCCTACCGGGACAGCCGTCGGGCGGTGCTGAAGCCTGTCCCGCTGGGCCCCGTGCAGGTCTGGAGCACGAGATCGTATCGGCTCGCCCAGTGCGGCATCGTGCCCCCCTTGCGCGGCTGCCAGCGGCGCCCGACCACCTGGTAGGTGCCCGCGCACGGTCCCGACACGACCCGCACCACCCGCCCCGCCGGGAGGTCGTCCAGCCACGCCCAACCCATGGTGTCGTGCCCCGCCAGGAGACACGTCGGCGAGGTCGTCCAGGTGACGAGCGCTCCGCGGTCGATCGCGGCCTGCGAGTGGATGGCCGTGACGGGGGCGAGACGTGTCGTGGGGGCCTGCGGGGGCGTACTGCGCGCACCACCGGCCGCACCGACGACCGGCGGGATGACGGGGGCCCGCGGGGACGCGCTGCGCGCGGGACCGCGGCGGGAGGCGACCCTCGGCTCAAGCCTCGCCTGGGCGGCCTCGATCATCCCCTCGGCGGACGGCGCGGCCAGCGCGGCCGGGTCGACCGAACCGGCCGACCCGCGTGACGCGGATGACACGTCCGGCGGGGCGGAGGCGGCAGCCTGGGCGGGGAGCACCTGGACGGCACCGCGGTGGGCGGTGGAGCCCGAGAGCGCCGGCAGTCCCGCGACGATTGCCGCCGCGGCGGTCACGCGGAGGACGAGAAGTCGCTTCGCCATGTCAACCCACCTTCTTCCGATCACGACCAAGATATCGAAAGATGGCATTGAATTAATTTCATCGACCGGCGTTTTGCCTGGTAGACCACGAAATGGCCCCCTCTCCACCACCGTGGAGAAGGGGCCACTTTCCGGAGTACGTCAGCAGCCGGGGAGGCGCTCGATCAGGTAGCGCTCGACCTGGTCCAGGGAGACCCGCTCCTGAGCCATGGTGTCCCGGTTGCGCACCGTCACGGCGTTGTCGTCCAGGGTGTCGAAGTCGACTGTCACACAGAACGGGGTGCCGATCTCGTCCTGCCGACGGTAGCGGCGGCCGATCGCCTGCGAGTCGTCGAACTCCACCACCCAACGCTTGCGCAGCAGCGTCGCCAGGTCCTTGGCCTTCGGCGACAGCGCCTCGTTGCGCGACAGCGGCAGCACCGCGACCTTGACCGGGGCCAGCCGCGGGTCGAACCGCATCACGGTGCGCTTGTCCACGCCACCCTTGGTGTTCGGTGCCTCGTCCTCGTCGTACGCCTCCAGCAGGAAGGCGAGCACCGCGCGGGTCAGACCCGCGGCCGGCTCGATGACGTACGGCATCCAGCGCTCACTCTTGGTCTGGTCGAAGTACGACAGGTCGACGCCGGAGTGCTTGCTGTGCGTGGAGAGGTCGAAGTCGGTGCGGTTGGCGACACCCTCCAACTCGGCGAACTCGGTGCCGCCGAACTGGAAGCGGTACTCGATGTCGACAGTGCGCTTCGAGTAGTGGGAGAGCTTCTCCTTGGGGTGCTCGTACAGGCGCAGATTGTCCGCCGACAGGCCGAGATCGAGATACCAGTTCCAGCGCTCCTGGAGCCAGTACTCGTGCCACTGCTCGTCGGTGCCCGGCTCGACGAAGAACTCCATCTCCATCTGCTCGAACTCGCGGGTCCGGAAGATGAAGTTGCCTGGGGTGATCTCGTTGCGGAACGACTTGCCGGTCTGCGCGATGCCGAACGGCGGCTTCTTGCGGGCGACCGTCTCGACGTTCTTGTAGTTGACGAAGATGCCCTGGGCGGTTTCCGGGCGCAGGTAGTGCAGCCCCTCGTCGCTCTCCACCGGGCCCAGGTAGGTCTTCATCAGGCCGTTGAACATCTTCGGCTCGGTGAAGGTGCCCTTGTTGCCGCAGTTGGGGCAGTTGAGCTCGGCGAGCGAGACCGGCGGCTTGCCGTGCTTGGCCTCGTACGCCTCCTCCAGGTGGTCCGCCCGGAACCGCTTGTGGCAGAACTGGCACTCGGTGAGCGGGTCGACGAACTCGGCGATGTGGCCGGACGCCTCCCACACCTTGCGGGCCAGGATCACCGCGGAGTCCAGGCCGACGACGTCGTCGCGCTGCTGGACCATGGTCTTCCACCACTGCCGGCGGACGTTCTCCTTGAGTTCCACGCCGAGCGGGCCATAATCCCACGCCGATCGGGTGCCCCCATAGATCTCGCTGGAGGGGAAGACGAAGCCTCGTCGCTTGGCGAGGCTGACGACGGCGTCGATACGGTCGGCTGGCATGTTTCCTCCTACGCCGGCTGGCGGTCGGCGGGGGCGAGATGTGGATGGATCGGTCGGTTCGGGACAACGGTACGACCACCGTCGCCCTGAGCCCAGCAGAATACCGGGGGCGGGTCAGCTGACCCCGCAGACCTCCACGCCACCAGTCTGGCCGTCGCGCCCCAGGATGACCTGCTGCTGCTCCCGGCCACCGCCGTCGAGCGTCACGTCGACCGGCATGGTCAGGTTGATGGTGTCCACCTCACCCAACCGGAACGCGGCCACCTGCGGTTCGGCGGCGGCACGCCGTTCGAACTCGGGCTGGGACTCGCGCTGCTGCGCGTCGTCGCAGAGCTGCTCGTACGCCCGCCCGTAGTTCCGCTCGACAAGCGCCTGGTAGTAGTCGCCGGTCACGGTGCGGGCCTGCTCCCGGACCGCCTGCACGCCGGTGACGAACAGGCCGACGACGGCGCTGCCGCCCCCGCCGCAGCAGAGCACCACGGCGAGCGCGCCGACGCCGAGGCCGATCCAGAGCCGGGTCCGGCGCCCCTCGGTGGGCGGCGCGGCGAACGGCGGAGCCACCCCGGGACCGGGTGGCGGGGCGGGTGCGGTCATAGGAGCAGCGTAGTGTCCGCCGGCTCAGCGGTAAGGACCCGCAGCCCGATCACTCTCGGCGACGACCACGGCCCCGCCGGGGGCTGCGGTGGCCAGCGCCTCGTACGCGGAGGGCTCGTCGACCGACTCGGCGAGCAGCGGTACGGCGCTGACCTTGACCTCGAAGGCGCCCAGTGCCCGGCGGTAGGTGCCGACCGACTTCCACTCGGTGACCAGCGACCAGTACCGGGGGTCGTCGAGCGCCCGGACCAGTTGACCGCGCAGGTAGCCGGGGCAGGCGGCCAGTGCGGTGAGGGCGGCGTGCGCCCGTTCGGTGAAGTCGTCGGCGACATCGACGTCGACCACGAACCGGTTGGTCACCAGCAACGGGTGTCCCTCCTCGTAGAGTCTGTGGGATGCAGCGTACGCAGCGCCCTCTGTTGGCCCGGTTGGCCGGGGCCAACCCGACGTCGGTGTTCCTGATCACCCTGGTGGTGGTGCTGGTGGCGTTCTTCACGCCGGGGGTGATCGGCGGGCTGCTGACGCTCGCGCTGGCCGCCGTGCTGATCGCCCTGTTGGCGACGACCTGGGCGGTTCAGGCGCCACAGACCCGGCTGATTCGACTGGTGATGCTCACGCTGCTGGTGACGGTGGGCCTCGCGAAGCTGCTCTGACATGCAATCATGCGTTTTTGACAATCATTATCGTTGCCACGGACAGTTGGCGTCATGAGCAACCGCACCACGTCCCGTGTCCTGGCCGCCGTCACCGCCCTCCTCACCCTGGGGGCCGGGGCCGCCTGCTCCACCAGCGCCGGCGGCGCCGACCCCCAACGAGTCGACGTGGTGGCCGCGTTCTACCCCCTCCAGTTCCTGGCCGAGCGGATCGGCGGCGACGCGGTCCGGGTGACCAACCTGGCCAAGCCCGGCGCCGAGCCGCACGACCTGGAGCTCAACCCGAGCCAGGTCGGCCAGGTCAGCGAGGCCGAGCTGATCGTCTACCTCAAGGGTTTCCAGCCGGCGGTGGACGACGCCGTCGCCCAGAACGGCGGCGATCGGGCGTTCGACGTGACAAGCGTGCAACCGCTGTTGGACGCGACCGCCGGCGGGCACAACCACGAGGGCGAGGAGGGGCACGCCGGGGAGGGCAACGGCGGCAAGGACCCGCACGTCTGGCTCGACCCGACCCGGCTCGCCGGCATCGGTGACCAGCTCGCCCAGCGGCTCGGCAAGGCCGACCCGGACCGCGCCGCCGACTACACCGCCCGCGCCGCCACGCTGCGCGCCGACCTGACGGCCCTGGACGGCGAGTTCAAGCACGGCCTGGCGACCTGCCAGCGGCGGGAGATCGTGACCAGCCACGCCGCGTTCGGCTACCTCGCCGACCGCTACCAGCTCGAACAGGTCGGCATCACCGGGCTGAGCCCGGACGTCGAGCCCTCGCCGCAGCGGCTCGCGCAGGTGATCGAGGAGGCGAAGGAGCACCACGCCACCACGATCTTCTTCGAGACCCTGGTCAGCCCGAAGGTCGCCGAGACCATCGCCGGTCAGGTCGGCGCGAAGACTGCCGTACTGGACCCGATCGAAGGACTCGCAGCCGGCAGTAACGGGGACTACCTTTCGGTGATGCGTACCAACCTGCGGACCCTGCAGACGGCCTTGGGCTGCTCGTGACCTCACCTGTCATCACCGTCGAGCACGGGGTGGTCGGCTACGACGGCCGCCCCGTGCTCCGGGACATCTCGCTCACCGTGACCGCCGGCGAGGTGGTCGCGGTGCTCGGCGCCAACGGCTCCGGCAAGTCCACCCTGATCCGCGCCGTGCTCGGGCTGGTGCCGTTCAGCGCCGGCTCGGTCACCCTCTTCGACCGGCCGTTGCGCCGGTTCCGGCAGTGGGAGCGCATCGGGTACGTTCCGCAGCGGCTGGGTGCCGGCGGCGGCGTGCCCGCGACCGTCCGTGAGGTGGTGGCGTCCGGGCGGCTGGCCCGCCGGGGGGTGCTCCGCCCGCCGGGTCGCGCCGACCGGGCCGCCGTCGACGCCGCGCTGCTCGCGGTCGGGCTCGCCGACCGGGCCGGCGACCCGGTGGCCACGCTCTCCGGCGGCCAGCAGCAACGCACCCTGATCGCCCGCGCCCTGGCCGGCCACCCGGAGCTGCTGGTCCTCGACGAGCCCACCGCGGGGGTGGACGCGGCCAGCCAGGAGGCATTCGCCGACGCGCTGCGCGACTTCGTCGCCGGCGGCGGGACGGTGCTGCTCGTCGCCCACGAGCTGGGCCCACTGCGACCGGTGATCAGTCGGGCGGTGGTCGTCCACGAGGGCCGCATCGCCCACGACGGCGCGGTGCCGGACCCGGCCGGCCACCACGCGGAGCCGGACCACGACCACGTGCACCCGCACTGCTACGACGAGCCCGCCGGGCTGTGGAGCAACTGACCCATGGGACTCTTCCAGTACTCCTACATGCAGCATGCCCTGATCGGCGCGCTGGTGATCGGCCTGGCCGCGCCGGCGCTCGGCATCTACCTGGTGCAGCGCCGGCTGGCGCTGATCGGCGACGGTGTCGGGCACGTCGCCCTGACCGGCGTCGGGGCGGGCCTGCTGCTCAACCGCTCACCGGTGCTGGTCGCGGTGCTCGTCGCCACCGCCGGCGCGATCGCCATCGAGGTGGTCCGCGCCCGTGGGCGTACCTCCGGTGACCTGGCCCTGGCCCTGCTCTTCTACGGCGGCATCGCGGGCGGCGTGTTGCTGGTCGGCCTCTCCGACGCGACGAGCGCGAACCTCAACGCCTACCTGTTCGGGTCGCTGATCACCACCTCCCTCGCCGACGTGATCACCATCGCGGTGCTCGGCGCGGCGATCCTGGTCACGATGATCGCGCTGCGCCCGGCCCTCTTCGCGGTCAGCCACGACGAGGAGTACGCCCGGGTCTCCGGCCTGCCGGTGCGTACGCTGAACCTGCTGATCGCGGTGGCCACCGCGATCACCGTGACCATCGCGATGCGGGCCGTCGGGGTGCTGTTGATCAGCGCGTTGATGGTGGTGCCGGTCGCCACCGCCCAGCAGGTCACCCGGGGTTTCCGCAGCACCATGACCGCGGCGATGGCGCTCGGGTTCTTCGCCGCCGGCTCCGGTGTCTGGGTGGCGGCCACGGCGGACACCGCGCCGGGTGCCTCGGTGGTGCTCGTCGCGATCGCCTCCTTCCTGGTGGTCGCCGTCGCCGGTGGGGTCTGGCGGACACTGCGCCGGCGGTCGACGCCGGCCGCCGCGCCAACGGCCGAACCTCACGAGGTCGTGCTGGGCCGATCCTGAGCGGGGCGCTGGCGCTGGTATTGGTTACCGTTGCAGGATGACCAGCGCAACGGGCTACGAGGGGTTCGACGGGGCCAGCGAGTTGCTCCGCGCCCTGTCGGCGCCCATCCGGCTGGCCATCGTCAGTGAGCTGGCCAGCGGTGAGCGGTGCGTGCACGAGCTGGTGGACAAACTCGGTGCCGCGCAACCGCTGGTCTCCCAGCACCTGCGGGTGCTGCGCGGCGCTGGTGTGGTGCGGGGTTCCCGCCGCGGTCGCGAGATCGCCTACAGCCTGGTCGACGAGCACGTCGCGCACATCGTGGCGGACGCGGTCAGCCACGCCGGGGAGGGATCATGAGCGAGAGCGGCACTGCGGTGCGCAACACCCGACAGCGTTCGGCGGTGAGTGCGCTGCTGGCCGAGATGGAGGGCTTCCACAGCGCCCAGGACCTGCACGCGATGCTGCGCCAGCGCGGCGAGCGGGTCGGCCTGACCACCGTCTACCGCACCCTGCAGGGGCTGGCCGACGCGGGCGAGATCGACGTGATGCGGCCGCCGGGCGGCGAGCACCTCTACCGCCGGTGCAGCGAGGGGCACCATCACCACCTGGTCTGCCGGGCCTGCGGGCGCACCGTCGAGGTGGCCGGGCCCGCCGTGGAGAGCTGGGCCGACCGGGTCGCCGCGCAGCACGGCTACGCCGACGTCAGCCACACCCTGGAAATCTTCGGCACCTGCCCCACCTGCGTCCGCTGACTGTCGATCCGACCGTGCCGTCAGCGCTCGGTTCGTGACACGCTGTCCGGCGTGAAAATCTATGCCGATCGGTTCCCGACCGCCGCCCGTCAGTTGCTCACCGACCTGCTCGTCGTCGCCTGGGTGTACGCGGCGGTCCGCGGCGCGCTGTGGCTGCACGACCTGGTGCAGAAGCTCGCCGTACCGGGGCAGAAATTGGAGGGCGCCGGTAGCGGGCTCGCCGACAACCTCGCCGACGCCGGCGGCAAGGTTCGCCGGGTGCCACTGGTCGGCGACGAGCTGACCGCGCCCTTCCAACAGGCCGCCAACGCTGCCCGAGGGCTCGCCGACGCCGGCCGCGACCAGCAGCACCTGGTCGATCAGCTCGCCCTCGCCCTCACCATCGCGGTGCTGATCTTCCCGCTCGGCCTGGTGCTGTTCGGTTGGCTGCCGCTGCGGCTGCGCTGGATGCGTCGGGCCGGGTCGGCCGCGAAGCTGGCCGCCGGGCCGGCCGGCCGGGACCTGCTCGCCCTGCGCGCGTTGGCCACCCAGCCGCTGGGCCGGCTGACCCAGGTCGGGCCCGACGTGGCCGAGGCGTGGCGGCGCGGCGACGACGCGACAGTCGACGCGCTGGCCGCGCTGGAGTTGCGCCACCTCGGCCTGCGCGGCCGGACCCGCTGACCCCGACTTCCCCGCGACCACCGCTCGCACCGGCGACCCGCGGATGCCGCCGACCACCGCTCGCACCGTGATCAAGTGATGAAAAGTAGGTCAGAAGCAGCCCGGGGACCTACTTTTCATCACCTGATCATGGCATCGGCGGTGCCGACCACCGCGCCACCTCGGACCGCGCGGTCGAGAGACCGTTAAGGTCTTCGAGTGTTCTACTTCCTGGTCGTCATCGCCGTCCTGCTGCTCGGCTACGCCGCCGTCCTGGTGTCCTTCGTCCGCCGGGGCAAGAAGATCCCGCCCGCGGCGTACCTGGGTCTGGCGGCGGTCAACGGCCTGATCCTGGCGGCAGTGCTGGCCTGGGCGATCAGCCGCTGACCCGCGCCGTCGCCCGCCGACCCGCGCCGCGGCCCGCCGCACCCACACCGCGGCCCGCCGCACCCGCACCGTGGCCCGCTGCACCTGCGCCGGCCGCCGTCGAGCCGGCTCGGCTCGACGTGGCGCCCGGCGGCGCGCGCGGGTCAGGGCTTTGGCGGGATGCGGCGGCGGACGTCCTTGGCGGTGGACGGGCCGGGCGACCAGCGGGCCACCCAGGGCAGTTCGTCGGACGGAGTGATCACGCCCTCCTCCAGGCCCGCGTAGCGGCCGGCGAGGATGCGCTTCGCGGCGGCGGTGTCGACCGAGTCGGTGTTGTCCCACAGGGCGTTGAACAGGGCGTCCACCCGCACCCGCGCCTGCCGGCAGAACAGGTCGGCCAGCTCGACATTTTCCGGGCGGCTGCCCCGCTCGGCGTTGGCCCGGACGCAGACCGCGGACATCGCGAACAACTCGGCGCCGATGTCCACCACGCGGCCGAGGAACGCCTGCTTACGTTCCATCTTTCCCTGCCAGCGGGACATCGCGTAGAACGTCGACCGGGCCAGCTTGCGCGACGACCGCTCCACCTGGCGCAGGTGCGCGGCGAGCGGCCCGAACTCGGCGTACGCCGATGGGCTCTGCCCCCGGCCGACGGCCAGGGTGGGCAGCCACCTCGCGTAGAAGGCACCGGCTCGGGCGCCGGCGCGTGCCTTGCGGCCCAGGCCCGCGTCCGGGTCGATGATGTCGCCGGCCACCGACAGGTGGGCGTCGACCGCCTCCCGCGCGATCAGCAGGTGCATGATCTCGGTGGAGCCCTCGAAGATCCGGTTGATGCGCAGGTCGCGGAGCACCTGCTCGACGTTGGCCGGGCGTTCGCCCCGGGCGGCCAGCGAGTCGGCCGTCTCGTAGCCGCGCCCACCCCGGATCTGGACCAGCTCGTCGCCGATCTTCCAGGCCATCTCGCTGGCGTACAGCTTGACCAGCGCGGCCTCGATCCGGATGTCGTTGTGGTCGTCGTCGGCGAGCAGGCAGCAGAGGTCGAGCATGGTCTCCATGCCGTACGTGGTGGCGGCGATGAAGGAGAGCTTCTGCGCGACCGCCTCGTGCTCGCCTACCGGCCGGCCCCACTGGACCCGGTCGGCGGCCCAGCCCCGGGCCACGTTCAACGCCCACTTGCCGGCGCCCACGCACATCGCCGGCAGCGACAGGCGACCGGTGTTGAGGGTGGTCAGGGCGATCTTCAGCCCCTTGCCCTCGCCACCGATGACGTTCTCGGCGGGCACGAACACGTCGTGGAACCGGGTGAGGCTGTTTTCCAGGCCGCGCAGGCCGACGAACTCGTTGCGCCGTTCGACGGTGATGCCGGCGCTGTCGCCGTCCACCACGAACGCGGTGATGCCGCCCCGCCGCCCCTCGGCGGCCGGCACCCGGGCCATCACCACCAGCAGGGTGGCCACGATGCCGTTGGTGGCCCAGAGCTTCACCCCGTTGAGCCGGTAGCCGGTGCCGTCCTCGGTCGGCTCGGCGGTGGTGGCCAGCCGGGCCGGGTCGGAGCCGACGTCTGGTTCGGTGAGCAGGAACGCGGACACCTCGCCGGCGGCGAGCCGGGGCAGGAAGCGCTGCTTCTGCTCGGCGGTGCCGAACATCTTCAGCGGCTGCGGCACCCCGATCGACTGGTGCGCGGAGAGCAGCGCGCCGATGGCCGGGCTGACCGAGCCGGCCAGCATCAGCGCCCGGCAGTAGTGCAGGTTGCTCAGCCCCAGCCCGCCGTACTTCCGGTCGATCTTCATGCCGAACGCGCCGAGGTCGGCCAGGCCGTGGAACACCGAGTCCGGAATGGACGCGTCGCGCTCGATGGCGGCCCCGTCCACCTCGGCGGCCAGGAAGGCGCGGAACCGACCAAGGAACTCCTCGGCGCGCGCCACGTCGTCCGGATCGGATCGGGGCCACGGGTCGATCAGGTCGAGTCGGAAGCGGCCGAGGAACAGTTCCTTGCCGAAGCTGGGCCGGTCCCAGGTGGACTCGCGGGCGGCCTCGGCGACCTGCCGGGCCTCCTTCTCCGAGACCTGCCCGGCCTCCGTGGGCAACGGGGCCGCGGCACCGGCGGTGCTGGGTGCGGCGTCGGAATCGGGGCCGTCCGGTGCTGGTCGGCCGTCCTGCGTCGTGGTCACGGCTGCCCCCTCGAACCTCGGTGCGGCTGCGTCGACATGCGCGATTGTCGTCACGCTACCCCCGGTTGTTACCCGGGGGTAGCCATCGGTGGAGATCTGTCAGATCAGCGGCCGGCGATCTCGTCCGGGTCGTCGTCCTCGTCGTCGATGTCGTCCTCACCCCAGTTGCGGCGAGCGAACGGCAGGGCGGCCCAGAAGGTGACGAACCAGAGCCCGGTCAGCGCGCTGAGCACGAAGGCGATCGGCCGGTCCAGCACGAAGTCGGTGATCAGCAGCACCGCGCTGACCATCGCGATCAGCATGAAGGCGAGACCACCGGTGGCCATCCGGTGTGCGAAGCGCACCAACTCCGGCTTGCGCCCCTGCCGGAACAGCGCCCGGTGGAACGCCACCGGCGAGATGATCATCGCGGTCGCGGCGGCCGCGGCGAGCAGCGCGACGATGTAGACGTCCCGCTGGAACTCCGTGGTCTCGGTGAACCCGTTACTGAACGGCAGGGTGAGCAGGAAGGCGAAGAGGATCTGCACGCCCGTCTGTGCGACCCGCAACTCCTGCAACAGGTCGGCGAAATTGCGCTGCCAACGCTGCTTCTCGGTCTCCTTGGACACGCGCTACCTCCGCTGCGACGCTACTGCCGGCGGTCCCGGCCGCCGGCAGCAACGCCAATGCCCCACCCGGGCGAGCGTGAAACGGGTTCACGACATCCGTCGTTCACCTTCCGGACGCACCTCGGCCATCAGCACCGCGTCAGGACCCGCGCCGGATTCGACCGGCGTACCGGACCTCCAACTCCGTGTTGTGCGCGTCGCCGTCGGGGATGTTCGCCGACAGGTAGACCGGTGGCCGCTCCCCCGCCGCCAGCAGCCGCGCCACCACCTCCACCGTGACCTGCTGGGCCAGCAGCGCGGCGGTGATCGACGAGACCGCGCCGACCGCGCCGCCGCCGGGCAGCGGCAGCGTCGCGTCACCGTACGGCGCACCGTTGTCGAGCACGACGTCCGCGAGGTCGGCCAGCTTGCGCCCGGACGGGTGGCGGGAGGTCATCCGACCCGAGTGCTGCGCCGAGGTGATCGCCACCAGGGCGTGGCCGCGTTCCTTGACAAGCGTGGCGAACTCCACCATCGCGCCGTTGACCCCGGAGTTCGAGGCGAGCACGAAGACGTCGGCGGGCCGCACCGGAGCCAGCTCGTAGAGCCGGTGGGCCACCGCCGGGTCCCGCTCCAGCAACGGACCGAGCCGTTCGGCCGGCTCGCCGCCGAGCAGCACCAGGTCACGCAGCGCGATCCGGTTGGTCGGCACCAGCCCACCCGCCCGGCCGGCGATCTCCATGGCGAGGGCCTCGGAGTGTCCGGTGCCGAACGCGTGCACCACCCCGTCGGCGCGTACGGCGTCGGCGATCAGGTCGGCGGCCCGCCCCACCGCCTCCCGCTGGCTGGCGGCCACCCGACCGATCGTCTCGGTCACCACGGCCAGGTAGGCCTCGGCACTCACCGTCATGCGTCCTCCGTCGTCCGATTACGGTCCAGCCAGCGCACCCCGAAGTCGACAGCCGCCCGCTGGCGCATCAACCTGCCGGTTCCGGTGCCGACCGGTCCGCTGCGCACCGCCCCGGTGGCCTCCAGGTCCGCGCCCAACGCGTCGAAGTCGTCCGCGTCGAGCCGTACGTCCTGCCACCACACCCATTCCCGACCGCCGTCGCCGGTCCGCACCGCCGCGCCGACCCGCTCGCGGGGCGAACCCGGGCAGCGGTACTCGGCCAGGTGCAGCGAGGTGCTCACCGAGTGGTCCACGCCGAGCAGCAGGACGTCGGCGTCCAGGTCGTAGAGCCGGGCCAGTGGCGAGCCCTCGCCGAGCATGTCGGCCAGGCGGTGCCCGGCCACCACCTGCTCGGCGGCCGGGCCGAGCGCGGCGAACGACACGTGCGGGTGTGAGCTGCGCAGCGCCCCGGGCCAGCCACGGACCGTCTCGGCGAGCGCGCCCATGAACCGGCTCGGGGTCACCGCCGGGTCGAAGCCCGGCATCTCGGCGCGGATCAGCGGCCACCAGTCCGCCGGCACCGGCGGGTTGCGCCACTGCGCGGGATCGCTGTTGTCGGGCGTGTGGGTGGGCACCACGATGGTGCCGTCCGGGCCGAGCGCGTCACGTAGGGCGAGCACCACGGCGTGCGGTCCGCCGCAGACGAACCCGAGCGGACGCAGCGCGGCGTGCACCAGCAGCGTCGCGCCGGGGCGTACGCCCAGCAGGCGCAGTTGCGCGGCGATCGAGCGCCGGGTGCCCGGCCCGCTGGTACCCGTCGTCACGGTGCCCCTCTCCGACCGACCCGCACGGCTCAGGCCGTTCCGGCGGCCCGGGCCAGGATCGCCTCGGCGAGTGGCCCCGGCGCGGTGTCCGGAATCCAGTGACTCACACCGGTCAACGGCACGAAGCGGTACGCCCCGGTGACGTTCGCCGCGCACGCCTCGGCGGCAGTCCGGCCGATGGCGACGTCCCGGTCACTCCAGACGTAGGTGGTGGGCACCGCGACCGGGCCGACGCCGGCCAGGTCGGCGCGGGACATCGCCCGGTACCAGTTCAGCGCGGCGGTGAGCGCCCCCGGCGCACGCATCGGGGCGGCGTAGCGGTCCACCCGGGGCGCGTCGCCCACCCCGCCGAGCATCTTGCGCAGCGCTGTCGCGTTCCACGCCAGCAGCACCCTCTCCGCGGTCCTTGGCTTACGGAACAACGTGATGTACGACGAGCGGGCCTTCTGCTGACCGTCGTTGGCCAGGGCGTACGCCATGGCGGCCGGATGCGGCACGGACACCGCGGTCAGCGTGCGGACCCGGTCGGGGTGCCCGGCGGCGACGGCCCAGGCCACGACCGCGCCCCAGTCGTGGCCGACCAGGTGGACGGTGTCCAGCCCCAGGGCGTCGAGCACCGCCACCACGTCGGCGACCAGCTCGGGGATCCGGTAGTCGGCAACCGCCGTCGGCCGCGCGCCGGGCGAGTAGCCGCGCTGGTCCAGCGCGTACGTGCGCAGCCCGGCCTCGTGCAGCGCGGGCACCACGTCGTCCCATTCGCCGCGGTGTTGGGGAAAGCCGTGCAGCAGCAGGACGGGTACGCCGTCCGACGGACCGCCGGCGGTTACCTCGAACGTGAGACCTCGCGCGTCGACCCGCATGATCGTCAGCCTACCCAGCCGGCGTACCGCTGGCCGAACGCCGAGACGGACGGAAGCCCTGCTAGGCCGGCACCCCTGGTCGGTGTTAGCGTCGACGAGACAACTTCACATCCGACAGGGGAGCGCACAGCGCTGAGAGTGCGGGCACGCCCGCAGACCCTCGAACCTGATCTGGGTAATGCCAGCGCAGGGAGTTCGGTCGACCTCCAGCCGCGCCGCCGTCCGGTGCCACCGGGCGTGCGGCGTGCGTCTTCTCCTGGTTCGCAGTCAGAACTGGGAGCAACACATGACATCCACCACCGACACGGGCCGCTGGCGGACCATCGACATCGTGGTCGCCTCGGTGATCGCGGTCGCCTTCGGCGTCATCTTCTGGGCCTGGGGCCTGGTCTGGAGCGCCACCGAGGGTGCCTTCACCTTCTTCCCGCCGGCGCAGGCGCTGCTCTACGGCGTCTGGCTGATGCCGGCCGTGATCGGCGGCCTGGTCATCCGCAAGCCCGGCGCCGCGCTCTACTGCGAGACGGTGGCCGCGGTCCTCTCTGCGCTGCTGGGCAGCCAGTGGGCCGGCACGGTTATCCCGCAGGGCATCGTGCAGGGCATCGGCGCCGAGCTGGCGTTCGCCGCGTTCCGCTACCGGTCGTACCGGCTGCCGACCGCGCTGCTGGCCGGCGCGCTGACCGGTCTCAGCGCCGCGCTGTTCGACTTCTTCGTCTGGAACGCCGACTACGCGTTCGCCGACTACCGCCTCCCGTACGCGCTGATCACCATCGTCAGCGCCACCGTGATCGCCGGTGCCGGCGGTTGGCTGCTGACCGAGTCCCTGGCCAGAACCGGAGTCCTGGACCGCTTCCCGGTAGGCCGGAACCGAGCACTGATCTGACCCCACCCACTCGGGCCGATCATGAGGTGGACGGGCGGATGGATCTTCAGAACCACCCGTCAACCTCATGATCAACCGGGCAGGGTGAGGGGCGGCAGGCTGGGAGGGGGTGGGTTTGGTGGGCGGGGTACTGCTGCGGGGGTTCGGGTGGCGGCACGCTGGGCGGCGCGCCTGGGCTCTGCGCGGGGTTGATCTGCGGGTCGAGGCTGGGGAGCGGGTTCTGCTGCTCGGGCCCTCCGGGGCCGGTAAGAGCACCCTGCTCAGCGCGCTGGCCGGGCTGCTCCCCGAGGACTCCGGCGAGCAGGAGGGCACCGTCGAGATCGACGGACTCGACCCGCGCAAGGGGCGGGAACGCGTCGGCATCGTCTTCCAGGACCCGGAAACCCAACTGGTGATGGCGCGCTGCGGCGACGACGTCGCGTTCGGGCTGGAGAACCGCGGCGTACCGACCGACGAGATCTGGCCCCGGGTGGACGAGGCGCTGCGCCGCGTCGGCTTCCCGTACCCCCGGGACCGCCCCACCGCCGCGCTCTCCGGCGGCGAACAGCAACGCCTCGCCCTGGCCGGCGCACTGGCACTGCGTCCGGAACTGCTGCTGCTCGACGAGCCGACCGCCAACCTCGACCCGGCCGGGGCCGACCTGATCCGACAGGCGGTGGCCGGCGCGCTGGACGCCGACACCACGCTGATCCTGGTCGAGCACCGGATCGCCGAGGCGCTGCCGCTCGTCGACCGGGTGGTCGTCCTGGAACCTGGCGGCGGGGTCCGCGCCGACGGCACACCCGAGGCCGTCTTCGCCGCCCACGGTGCCACGCTCGCCGCCGAGGGGGTCTGGGTGCCCGGTCACCCCATCGCGCCCCGGCCAGCCACCGCCGCGCCCGGGGACCTGTTGCTCACCGCCGACCGGCTCGGCCTGCCGCCCCGGCTGGGCTCCACCGACCTGGCGGTACGCGCCGGCGAGGCACTCGCCGTACGCGGACCCAACGGCGCCGGCAAGTCCACCCTGGCGTTGCTGCTCGGCGGGCTGCTCCGGCCGGGCGTCGGACGGGTCACCGCATCCGTCGAGTTGGCCGGCACCGACCACCGCACTCCCCCGCACCGCTGGTCGGCCCCCGCACTGGCCCGGCGGATCGGGTCGGTCTTCCAGGATCCGGAGCACCAGTTCGTCACCAGCACCGTCTTCGACGAGCTGGCGCTCGGCCCCCGCCGGACCGGTCAACCTGAGGCGGCCGTCAAGGAGACCGTGTCCGCGCTGCTGGAACGGCTGCGCCTGGGCCGCCTCGCGGCTGCCAACCCGTACACCCTCTCCGGTGGTGAGGCGCGGCGGCTGAGTGTGGCGACCGCCCTGGCCACCGCGCCCCGCCTGCTGATCTGCGACGAACCCACCTTCGGCCAGGACCGGCGGACCTGGCGGGAGTTGGTCGACCTCTTCGCCGACCTGCGCGACGCCGGGCACGGCGTGGTCGCGGTCACCCATGACGCGGACTTCGTGGCCGCGCTCGCCGACCGCACCGTCACCCTGCACCGGGCCGCGGCCGGCGCCGTCCCCGCCGACCCGGCAGGTGATCGGCCAGGTCGGCCGGCGGGCCAGCCTGGCCGGGACGACGTCCGATGATCAGCATCGAGCCGGTCGCCGCGCCCGACGCGCCGTTGGCCCGCCGCAACCCGGTGGCGAAGGTCGCCGCCGCGCTGGTCTTCTCGTTCACCCTGCTGGCCACCCTGGACCCCCTCGCCCCGGCGATCGCCATCGCGCTCGAACTCGCCGTGCTGCCGCTGTTCGGCATCGGCTACCGGGTGCTGGCCCGACGGGCCTGGCCACTGCTCCTCAGTGCCGCCGGCATCCTGGTCACCCTGGTGCTCTTCGCCGCCGACCGGTCCGGCCGGGTCCTCCTGGACGCGGGACCGATCCTGGTGACCACCGGCGTGCTGCTCACCGCCCTCGGCCTGGTGCTACGGGTCTTCGCGGTGGCCCTGCCCGGCGTGATCGTCTTCGCGACCACCGACCCCACCGACCTGGCCGACGCGTTGGTCCAGAACGTGAAGGCACCGGCCCGGTTCGCCATCGGGGCACTGGCCGCGTTCCGTCTGGTGCCGCTGCTCGGTCAGGAGTGGCAGATGATCAGCATGGCCCGACGCGCACGCGGCGTCGACGCGGGCCGCAACCCGGTGGCGAAGCTGCGACTGTTCGCCTCCACCGCGTTCGCGCTGCTGGTCGGGGCGATCCGCCGGGGCACCAGGCTCGCGGTGGCGATGGACGCCCGTGGCTTCGACGCCGGCACACCCCGCACCGTCGCCCGCCGTCAGCACTTCACCCGCGCCGACGCGCTCCTCATCGCCGGGGCGGTAGTGCTGGCCGGCGCCGCCCTCACGACAAGCATCATCGCAGGCACCTTCCGCCCCTTGATCAGCTAAACCCCAGCCGCCGCGCCCACGCAGCACCCTCGCCGATCTTGCGGTTTCTGTCGCCGTTCCGTCCTGGTGTGCCAGTTTCGTGAGGACAGAAAGTGCAAGATCGCGGGGCGAGGTGGGCCGCAGGCGGCTCGATCAGCTACGGCGGAAGGCGTAGCGGCGGGTCTGGCCAGCTTGCTGGCTGCGTCCGCCGCCGGAGCGGTTGCCACCACCCTGCGGCGGGCCGGCCGTCGGTGCCTTCGGTCGCCCGGTCGACTTCGGCAGATCTCCCACCGCCGGCGCGTCGACAACCGCCGGCACATCGACCGCCGCCGGCACATCGACCGCTGCCGGCCCGGCGACCGGAACAGCCAACTCGTCCAGGACAGCCGCCGGCAGCGCCGGCCCGGCCAGCACCGTCGGCCCGGCCAGCACCGTCGGCCCGGCCAGCACCGTCGGCCCGGCCAGCACCGTCGGCCCGGCCAGCACGTCCGGGACAGCCGCCGGCCCGGCCAGCGCCGGTTCCGCCGGCAGGGGCGGTTCGAGCGCGAGGTTCAGGTCGGGGAGGGTGGGTGGGAGCGGGCCGGGGCCGGCCGCCGGGTCGATGCCGAGCGGCGTCGCTTTCGGGGTACGGAACTTCTTCGGGTTACGCCTCGCAGGCATCCTGACCTCCGTCAATGCCGACCGGCACGGCCGGCCCCGCGCTGCGGCGGTCGGTCGGATCGGCTGGTGACCGCCATTGCGCGGCGGTCGAAGGGAGAAGGGACTGCTCACCGGGGCCAGGCAGGGCCAGCGCCGCCGAACGGCGGGGAGGAGATGCGGGACGCCCGGGAGCGCACGGACCGCGACGCGGGACGGCGGGCCGGCTCGGAAAGTGGGGCGTCAGTTACGCATGGCCGTACCCTAGCCACCGCCCGACCGGACGCGCATCCGTTTTTACTGGCACGATCGGCACATGCTTATCGCGTTCTCGATCACCCCGCTCGGCGGTGACGACTCCGTGGGCGACCTGGTCGCCGAGGCGGTGCGGGTGGTCCGTGCCTCCGGCCTTCCCAACCGGACCGATGCCATGTTCACCACCGTCGAGGGCGAGTGGGACGAGGTGATGGCGGTGGTGAAACGGGCGGTCGACGTGGTCGCCGCGCAGGCGCCCCGGGTGAGCGTGGTGCTCAAGGCCGACGTCCGGCCCGGGGTCACCGACGCGCTCAACGGGAAGATCGCCCGGATCGAAGCCCGCCTCGCCGAAGGCTGACGCGCGCGGCGCGGGTTGGCGACAGGTTTCCCGGTACGGCCTACCGGCTCCACTGCGGAGCGCCCAGGCCACCATTCGCAACGCGCATGTTGTTCGCAGAAACGGGAGGTGGATCACTGGTCCATATCGGCTCACATCGCGGTAAGTTTCCAAACGCTGATAGTGGTGACGAGAGGTGGCGGCACGAATGGCTGAGCAGGCGAGGGCGCAGATCGGTGTGACCGGGTTGGCGGTGATGGGCCGGAATCTGGCCCGCAACCTGGCCCGCAACGGCTTCACGGTGGCGGTGCACAACCGGACGCCCGCGCGCACCCGGAGCCTGGTCGCCGAGCATGGCGACGAGGGCACGTTCGTGCCCGGTGAGACGATGGCCGACTTCGTGGCGTCACTGGAACGCCCCCGCGCGGTGATCGTCATGGTCAAGGCGGGTGCGCCCACCGACGCGGTGATCGACGAGTTGGTGCCGCTGCTGGAAGAGGGCGACATCATCGTCGACTGCGGCAACGCCCACTTCGCCGACACCCGCCGCCGGGAGGAGGCGCTGCGCGCGCAGGGGCTGCACTTCAGCGGCACCGGCGTCTCCGGTGGCGAGGAGGGCGCGCTGCTCGGGCCGAGCATCATGCCCGGCGGTTCCGCCGAGTCGTACGCCAAGCTCGGACCGATGTTCGAGAAGATCGCCGCCCAGGTGGACGGCGTGTCGTGCTGCACCCATGTCGGGCCGGACGGCGCCGGGCACTTCGTCAAGATGGTGCACAACGGCATCGAGTACGCCGACATGCAGCTCATCGCCGAGGCGTACGACCTGCTTCGGGCCGGTCTGGGCGCGAAGCCGGCGGAGATCGCGGAGATTTTCCGCGACTGGAACAACGGCGAGTTGGAGTCGTTCCTCATCGAGATCACCGCCGATGTGCTCGCGCACACCGACGCGGCGACCGGCCGCCCCTTCGTGGACATCGTGCAGGACCGGGCCGAGCAGAAGGGCACCGGCCGGTGGACCGTGCAGAGTGCCCTGGATCTGGGCATCCCGATCACCGGAATCGCCGAGGCGACCTTCGCCCGCTCGCTCTCCGGGCACGTCGACCAGCGCGAGGCCGCTCGCCGGGCGTTCCCGGACGCGGGTGAGAAGTGGCAGGTCACCGACCGGGACGCGTTCGTCGAGGACGTCCGCCGGGCGCTGCTCGCTTCAAAGATCGTCGCGTACGCGCAGGGCTTCGACCACATCCGCGCCGGCAGCCAGGAGTACGACTGGGACATCAACCTCGGCGGCACGGCGACGATCTGGCGGGGCGGCTGCATCATCCGGGCCCGCTTCCTCGACCGCATCCGCGAGGCGTACGACGAGAAGCCGGACCTGCCGACGCTGCTGGTGGCGCCCTACTTCGCCGAGGCGGTCGCCGCTGGCGTGCCGAGTTGGCGGCGGGTGGTGGCCGACGCGACCCGGGCCGGTGTGCCGACCCCGGCGTTCTCGTCGTCGTTGGCGTACTTCGACGCGCTGCGCGCCGAGCGCCTGCCCGCCGCGTTGATCCAGGGTCTGCGGGACAACTTCGGCGCGCACACCTACCAGCGGGTCGACCGCGAGGGCTCGTTCCACACCACCTGGGCCGGTGACCGCGCCGAGTCCCCGGCGTAGTCGGCGCGGCGCCCCGCGGCGCCGTGATCGTGCTCGATCCATGATGTAGTGGCCTTCCGCCCTCGGAAGGCCACTACATCCATGTTCGGGTGAGATCGTGGGGGCAGGGCGGTGCGCGCTCATGCGGCAGGGCGGTGCGCGCCTCCCGGCCGGGCAACGGTCAGGCGACGGTGGCGTGCATCTCCCAGACCAGGATCTCGGCCGGTTCGTCGGCGGTGACCCGGCGGCCTCCGGTCCTGGTGAGCCGGACCGCGTCGCCGGTGCCGAGCGGGCCGCTGCCCTCCAGGGTCACCGTGCCGTTGGGCACGTACAGGTGCACGAAGGGTGCGTCGGGGATGGTGACCTCGTCGCCGGGGGCGAGACGGGCGGCGTGCAGGGTGGCGTACCGGTTGCGGATCCGGATCGCGGACGCACCGTCGTAGCGGTCCATTCCGGAGGCGATCGGCACCAGGCCGCCGCGGAGGAGTTCGTCCTCGATCTCCAGTTGCTCGTAGCCGGGGTCGACGCCCTGCTCGTCGGGGAGCACCCACATCTGCACGAAGTGGACCGGGTCGGTGTGCGGCTCCTGGTTGTCGAGTCGCCAGGCGTCGTTCTTCTCCGAGTGCAGGATGCCGGTGCCGGCGCTCATTCGCTGGGCCAGGCCCGGGTAGATCACCCCGGAGTGCCCGGTGGAGTCCTGGTGCACCAGGGAGCCGCGCAGCACCCAGGTGATGATCTCCATGTCCTGGTGCGGGTGGGTTTCGAAGCCAGCCCCCGGGCGTACCACGTCGTCGTTGTTGACCAGCAGCAGACCGTGGTGGGTGTTGGCCGGGTCGTAGTGCCGGGAGAACGAGAACGAGTGCTTGGAGTCCAGCCAGGAGATCCGGGTGGCGAAGCGGTCATCGGCGCGACGCACGTCGACGGCGGGAGCGGGCGCGGTCACCAGGCACGCTGCCCGGCGTCGGGGGTCGACGGCGCCCAGGTCAGGGCCGGCTCGCCGGTGGCCAGCTCGGCGATCTCACCGGTGCGGATCTGCGGTGTGTGACCGAACTCGGCGCAGTGCTGCTCGGCGATCTCGGCACAGATGTCGGCCACCTGTTCGCAGATCGGGTCGCCCAGATCGGCCGCGTTCAACGCCATGATCATCTTGAACCGAAGATCCCGCACATCCACCCCAAACGCCGTAAACCCGCCAGCTTCGGACCCTACCCGCCCCGCTTCCGGAAGACGCCGAAACAACAGCCGGTCCCCCGGCCGAAAGCCCTCCACCCCGGCCGCGTCGATCATGCACTTGTGGTGCCGCACAAAAGTCGGGAAAGCGCCGGAACCGCCCACCACAACTCCATGATCGGCCCGGCGTGTACGACAGAGTCACGGAGGCTGATCCGGACGAACCGGGGTTGGATGCTCTAGCGCATTTCCGGTCGGATGACCTT